>JBIKSI010000116.1:0-11999 GCA_044348665.1 Crocinitomicaceae bacterium | reverse complement strand
AACGAAAGAAGACATGAATCCTTAAATTATCTAACCCCAAATGAATATTTTTATCAAAACAAAAAAGTGTCCTAAAAACACCTTAACTTTGATAAAAAGTTGTCCAAGATTTTGGGACTATTATATAATGTCAATAAAAAAATAAAATTGATCTTATTTTTTGAGTACAATCCTAAATGTCGTTCCTTTGTCTATTTCTGATTCCAACACAAAAACTTTTCCTTTGTGATACTCGGTGATGATTCGCTTTACAAGCGATAAACCCAATCCCCAACCACGTTTTTTACTCGTAAATCCAGGCTGAAAAATCGTTTCAATTTGTTTGTTGGGAATTCCTTTTCCGCTATCTTTTATGTCTATAAAAATTTCCTTATCGTCTTGTGAAATTGAAATATCGATAGTACCATTTTTGTCGATAGCATCAACTGCATTCTTAATGATATTCTCAAAAACCCACTCCATCAATGGTGGATTATGTTTTACAAAAATGGGATCGAAAGGTTTGTGAAAAGTCAGTTCGATTTTGCTCGAAATTCTGGAACGCAAATACGAACTCACCTTTTCAATTGTTTTCACAATATCATCTAAGTCTAATTTTGCATCTGATCCAATTTTTGAAAATCGATTGGTGACAGTTTCCAATCGATCAACATCTTTTTTCATTTCCTCCACAATTTTTGGGTCTACATTCTCACTTTCTAGTAGTTGAACCCATGCCATTAAGGAAGATAAGGGAGTTCCTAATTGATGTGCCGTTTCTTTGGCCATTCCCGCCCAAACTTGATTCTGTTCAGCTTTTCGGAAGGTACTAAAAATCAAATAGGCGATAAAAATGAACAAACCAATAATTAAAAATTGAATGTACGGAAAATATTGCAGTTGCTTCAATTCTGGACTATCATCGTAGTACAACAAACTATTTTGGTGAGAAGAAAAAATGATTTCAATGGGTTCATTTTGTTTCTTAAAATAATTTAATGTCTGCTTTTTATTCTTTAAATCTTCTGCTTTCAAATTTGTGGAAATAACACTATCATTTTTTGCGTCAAGTAACAAAACTGGCACTAAACTTTGATTCGAAATTAATTCCTGATTAAATGAGTTTATCAAGGAATCTCGTTCTTTTTCTAACTTAAAAATTTGTTTAGAATCATTGTAAACATAAGTCATGAAAAGATCTTCATACACTTCGATCGTAAAAGCTGGATTACGTAATTTCCAATCTTTTGCCAAGGTTCTTAGTGAATCCTCAAAACGTTTGTAAAGTTGCTTTTTACTTAAATTTGGATAATATTCTCGTAAGCTAATCGTATCAAAATCTAGATTGATAAACCCGGAAATTGTTCCTAAATTATCAAATAGTATTACAGGAATATCTTTATTTTTATCAATAATTTTTAGTGGAAGTGTGTAATCGGGGAAATAATCTCCTTCTACAGGTTTAGAAATTTCTTTCGTGGCATCAATCCACATTTCCATTTCATTTCGTTCCTTCTCACGCAATTGAGAAAATGTACGATTCGTTAAACGCACCAATTCTGCTTTCTTTTTAATTGCATCAGCCCATTGTTTAACACGATAGCGCTCTTGTTCGCTGACTTTTGTTACAATTTCATTAGACACAAACAATGACACTCCAACTAATATCAGTGCGATAAATAGCAGGAAAATTTTCCATTTTTGCTTGTTTGAATACAGATTCACGGGATAAATATAAACAATTGATTTTACACTTAGTCCAAGCTTAAGGCGAAATTTATTTGATTGACCAGCTTATTGCCTGTTAGAAAGAGCTGCCTTTCACAAATTCAAGTTTTTTCCGTACCTTTGTAAAAATTTATGCTCGAGATGAACACAAGAAAAACAAAAAGTACCACTGGTACAAGAAACGCAAAACCGGGAGATAAAAAATCTTCATTCAAAAAATCCACAACTACATCAAGTTCAAAACCTGGACCAAAAGCAAAAGGCACAACGGGACCAAAAAAGGAAACTTCCAATCTTCCAAAGGACGATAAAAAAGACAATAGACGTTTTTTTGAGAACAAAGAACGTGTTCGTAAAGGCGATCCAATGCCAACTTTCAACGAAAACGAAATAAGACTAAATAAGTTTTTATCCAATGCAGGAATTGCTTCGAGAAGAGAAGCGGATGTTTTGATTCAAACTGGAGTAGTTTCCGTAAACGACGTGATTATTACTGAAATGGGTTATAAAATTAAACCTGGTGATGTAATCAAATATGACGGGGAGACAATTAATGCTGAGAAAAAACGTTATGTTTTATTAAATAAA
The DNA here is from genome assembly GCA_044348665.1 of Crocinitomicaceae bacterium. Taxonomy (GTDB): domain Bacteria; phylum Bacteroidota; class Bacteroidia; order Flavobacteriales_D; family Crocinitomicaceae; genus M2408. Next base: position 9,704 of record JBIKSI010000116.1, on the reverse strand, counting down.
CCAAAAGATTTTATTGTAACCTTAGACGATCCAATGGGACGAAAAACCGTAATGTCTTTGGTTGAAAAAGCATGCAAAGAAGTTGTTTATCCGATCGGTAAAATGGAACGTGAAGCAACTGGTTTATTACTTTTTACGAATGATGGCGATTTAATCAAAAAATTAACACATCCAAAGTATAAGGCAAACAAGATTTATCACGTTGAAACTTCTAAAGCGATTTCATTAGAAGATATTGAAAAATTAAAAAGTGGAATCTTTTTGGATGATGGAAAAATAGCATGTACCAATGTTGAATTCGTAAAAGATTCCTCTCCAAGAGATGTTGGCGTTGAATTAAGTTCAGGTAAAAACAAAGTGGTGCGTAGGTTGTTTGAATCTTTAGGTTATCAAGTTGTAAAAATTGACCGCGTAAAATATGCAGGTTTAACAAAAAAAGATTTACCACGTGGTTTCTTTAGACATTTAACAGAAAAAGAAGTTGCTTTTTTAAAAATGAGTTGATTATGAATAGCTCCGTTTTCGCAAAAATATTCGGAATTTTTTCCATACTTTTCTTTGCGTTTTCATGTAAAACTGAAGGCTCGCAAAACCCGTATTCTGATTTCTTCTATCCCTATGATGAAGAAGCAAAGTTTTATGTTTACCGTGATGTTGTTCATGGTCTAAATGAAAAGTTTTACCGCGTTTATGGTGTAGATGATTCTTACGGAAAACACATTGTAGTAGAAAATTATTCCGCCGATGGTAGAATTATTGAAGCAATAAACTATAATTACGACAGTTTAAGTGTAATCGACCACATGGTAGTGGACAGAAATTCACAAAAAGTAAAAACCTTACTTCTAAAAAATAAATTGTTTCCAATGCATCAAAACGATCGCACTTGGTTTGCGAGTAAATTTCCAGGTGTAATGGATTCAACTTTGTTTTTGAGTGAAACTAAAAGATCTTTCTTCAAATCAACACCTTTCAAAAGCGAGGTCATGGGTGAATCAAAAAATATGATCGTAACACTTGACACCATAAGATTAACGGTTTTGAATCCTTTTACGAAAAAAGAAAATGCACAAATGGCTGTTTTTAAATCTTATTTTGCAGAAGGAGTTGGTTTGGTAAGAATTCATGATATAAACATGAAAACAGATTTAAAATTGGAACGCATTTTGACGCAACAAGAATGGGTTCAAATGATGCAAAGATAATTTTAAAAGAATGAAAAATAAGTTTTTATGTCTTTTTTTAGCTGCTATTTTCCTCAGTGTTAGTAATTTATCTGAGGCACAACGCACCTATAATAAAATGAAAAAAATTTCTAACGGAAATGGAACCTTGGGAATCAATTGGGGTTACAATAGAAGCTTTTATTCATCAAGTGACATACAATTTAAAAGTCGTGTTTATGATTTTAGTCTAAAAGGAGCAAAAGCAAGCGACAATCAAAGTAAGGGGGTTGGAAATTTTTTGCAATTAAGTAAATTCACCATTCCGCAATACAATTTAAATGTTCTGTATTATTTCAAGGATAAATATGCGATTAATGCTGGAATTAGTAAAATGAAATATGTGATGAACGATGCAAATCTCGTTTTCATTGAAGGATATGTAAAGGATGGTGTTGATAGCATTTTTTCAGGAAACTATTCGAATCAGGAAATTGTTACCAATGCAAAAGATTTTCATTACGAAAACGAAGTTAATTTTTTTCATTTTGACTTAACAAGAACAGAAAAATTGGTTCAAAATAGAGCCAAAAACTTCGCAATTTGTTTGAATTTAGGACTTGGGCTTGGTTTTGCACTTAACTCTAACGATTTCAATTTCGAAAAAAAATACTCCTACAATACTAAATCTTTATCTGGAATTGGAATCAATGCTTCAGGATCATTACGTTTTGAGTTTTTCAAAAACTTTTTTATTCAAACAGAAATTAGTGGAGGATCCATTCAACAAACTAATGTAAGAACGCGTTATCAAGACAAAGATGTTTTTGCAAAGCAACAATTTTGGTATGGGCAACGAGCAATTTCATTTGGAGTTTTATTCTACTTCAAGCCTGTAAATGGTTGCAACGATTGTCCAAATTGGAATTAATTTACACTTTCAGCAAAAATTGCTTGAATAAACAGATTTCCAAAAAACTTGTAGCCCGCACTATTAAAATGCAGTAAATCAGAGTCTACCATCTTTTTTTGAGCAAAGGAATGAATGGAGTTTTCGCCACCCATAATTTTATTCCAATCCCATAAGGCAACTTGTTCCTGACTGCAAACAGAAATAATGCTTTCATTCACAAATTTTAAATGACTCGGTTTTTCATTCTGATAAAAAGTATCTGGTGCTGTCATGAATATTAGTGCTGTTTTGGGAGAAATTTCTTTTATTTTTCGAATAAAAAGTGTCAATTTTCTAGGAAATGTATTTTTATTCAAATCTTTGAAATAAGAATCATTTGTTCCTAAAGTAATAATAATTAATTGTGGTTTCAAGAGTTCAATGTGGTCGTAAATTCGCATTGCATAATAAAAATCAGAAAATTGTGCACCAGAAACCCCAAAATTGGAATAGGAAGTAGTATTTTCTTCTCCGTGTTTTATGGCTTTCATTGCAAAAAAGTCTTTCTGTTCTTTATTTGTTGTGTTAAATTTGATTCTGCATGATTTTACCTTTCTAGCAAAGGAAACTGAAAGCAAGTTACTCGTTTTATTTACTTCATTAATTATCTTTCCACCTTTCGAACAACTTATCTTGTCAAAGGCAAAATCTTCATGTAAAATTTGAAATGAAGAAATTTTTTCATCAAAACTAAATTTAAAACTAAAATTCTCTTCCAAGGTTGAAAAAGTTCTTCCAGATACACCCGCCAATAAATGAGGATTATTTCTAATGTTTTCAGCGGTGAATTTCCCTTTTATTCTTTTTAATTCTCGATTTGAATACAATTCAGTAAAGATTAATGAAGGTAAAAACCAGCCCTTGTTGCAAGAAATTCCTTTTTCCATAAGCCCATTTAATATTCCCTTGGAAAACTCACCAATTTGCACATGTGAATCGCCAAGGTGCAGAATATCAATCTTTTGACCACTTTTTAATTGAAATAAAATGTTTTTTAAATTTTCGGAAACAAATTCCAATTTATTGTTCGCCATCATTTCCAAATCCGCTTCATCTCGTTTAAAAGAAAATGAAAACAAAAGAATTAGCAAAAAAGAAAAATAGTTCATGCAAATATTTGAAGCATAAAAGTAAGAAAATATTATGAGTTTACAGAAAGCTTATAACTTGCAGAAAATAACATTTCCATTAAAATTAGCTTGAGAAAAAAGTAAAGCAATTTCTTTAAAACTCTTTTTTTTGTATCTTTATCCTATGAAATCAATATGTTTAATTGAGGACGAAGAAAGTTTATCCGATTTAATAAAAATGAATTTGGAATTGGAAGGTTATCGCGTGGAAGCAATTCAACACGGAACAGAAGCCTTTTTGCAAGCCGACGATATGGACAAATATTCCTTGGTAATTCTTGATGTGATGCTTCCAGAAGTAAGCGGTTTAACCATTTGTAAGGAAATTAGAAAATACAGCAAGGTTCCAATCTTATTTTTATCCGCAAAAGGAACTACGCAAGATAGAATAGTAGGTCTAAAATTAGGAGCCAATGATTATTTGCCAAAACCCTTTGATTTAGAAGAACTTTTAATTCGTGTTCAAATCCTTATTGATGGCGTTGAAAATCAAAATGACTTGTTGTCAAGTATGCAAATTGGTGATTTCACAATTGATTTTACAAGTTTTGTTGTGAAAAACCCAAAAACTGGTTTTCAAGAAGAACTTACCAAACGGGAAATTGGCTTGTTAAAATTATTTTATTCAAAACAAGGTTTAGTTGTTTCTCGTGAAGAAATTTTGGATGAATTATGGAATGACGATCAATATCCGAGTTCACGAACCATTGATAATTACATTTTAGTATTCAGAAAAATATTTGAAATCGATCCGAAAAATCCAGTGCATTTTCACAGCATTAGAGGTGTAGGTTATAAATTTATTTTGTAAAAAGCATGGTCAATTAAAAAATAATGCTTAATTTCAATCAACAAAACCTAAAATATGTTAGAAAAAATACAACTAGAAAAAGTTTTATTTCTTGACATTGAAACTGTTCCACAGAGTTCTACATTTCAAGAAATGGATGAAACATCACAAAAATTATTTGCTCTTAAAAACAAAGCAAGATTTAATTCCTTATCTCAAGATGCTGCTTTCAAAGATAAATCTGAAGCAGAAATTAACGAAGAAATTTTCAAACAAACAGGTGGAATTTTAGCCGAATTTGGAAAAATCATTTGCATCACCGTTGGTTTCGTGAGAGAAACTAGAACTGGAAAACAATTGCGTTTAAAATCATTTTATCACGACGATGAAGAAACCTTGCTAAACGATTTCGTGAAATTGCTCAATAATAATTACAATACTCCTTACGATATTTTGTGTGGCCACAATGCCAAGGAATTTGATTTTCCATACATTTGTCGTAGGTTATTAATTAACGGTATCAAATTGCCACATATCTTAGACATTGCTGGCAAAAAACCATGGGAAATTTCTCATTTAGACACCATGGAGTTATGGAAATTTGGTGATTACAAAGCTTACACTTCCTTGTCCTTATTATGTCATGTGTTTGGAATTCCAACGCCAAAAGACGATATTTCTGGTGCAGATGTTTCTCGCGTATATTATCAAAATGAAAAAGACATTTACTCGTCTGGTTTAGAAAGAATTAAATCGTATTGTGAAAAAGATGTTTTGGCTTTGACGCAATTATTTTTAAAAATGAGAGGTGACAGTCTTTTGTCGGAAGACGAGGTTTATTTCTCTGAAAACTAATTTACTATGAAGAATATTTTCTTTTTTGCAATTTTACTCGTTTTCTTTGCTTCTTGCGACGGAACATTTGTAAGCAAAAACATCATTGATTCTAAAACATTTACTTTTGAACATGCTGGTGAAGTTCAAAATTTGCTGATTGAATTAAAAGAAATTAAAACTTTCACACGTAAAAATGGATTTTTTAGCACAGATCCAGGTCCAGTTGAAAGAACAACCACTTTTGATTATGCAATTTACGCTTCAGTAATTGATAATGAAGGTGCACATGAAATTTTTGAATATCCTTGCAAAAAAGAGGAGAAATTGGATGATTTTATTTCTAAAATTCAGATTAAAAGATCAAATGATCGAACACATTTTGCCTTAGGATACAACAATCAAACAATTGGCGTTTGGCACTCGATGATGAGAGTGAGTTTTTTAGCTGCTTATCCATTAAATCCGAAAGGTTTTGATAGTTACGAGTTTAATAAACTCAATTTTAATAAATTCAATAAACCAAGAAAAGATTTATTGGCTCACGTCACAAAATCAAATACCTTGTTGGTTTCAGACAAACAATTGCACGATATTTTAATAAAACTGAAACCTCAAGATGAGTTAAATTATGAATTAAGTTATGTGATTGCCGAGGCATCTTTCTTTCAAAATGAAGAATATCAAAAATCAATTATTAATCATTGTAAAAAAGATAAAAACTGGAGATACAATGCATTGAAATCGATCAAAAATAAAAAATCTAATTTGAGTAATGACCAATACATCTCAAGATTGCATGCCATTGGAGGAAATAAGGAATTATTAAACGAAGACGAATATCAATACAAAATTTTTAAGTCAACAGGAGATTTTCAGTACTTCCACGATCGAATTTCCAATTCTACTTATTTATTTCCTGAGAAAATTAAGGAAAAATTAATCGTGGATTTTAAATATAGATTAACTCATGTTTGTAATTTAACATCAACAGAAATAAATCAATTTTATGAAAGCATAGAATTTGCAGAAAAATTAGGCGTTAAAAAACCATTCGATTTATTTTTTGAAAGTTATCAAAAGTCCAATTGCTATTCAAAAACCTTATACACACTTAGTGATGAATTTTTATTTCCAAGTGTTGTTTTAGGTGAATCTGATAAACGTAGCTGGATTAATTTTGTCGTAAAAAACTTTTCAAGTATTAATGCAACGAATAGAAGTTGGGCGTATAGTAGAATTGAAAATCACATTAGTTGCGAACAAAAAAGAGCTCTTTTACAAAAATATAAAAAAGACATTGATACTTTTGATGATATGGAAATCCCTGAGTGTAGGTAGTTTGATGCAGAAAGTAAAAATATAATCACTTTGAATTGTAATCTATAAATGAAGTATAGATTCAAAAACTCTTCTACAATAGAACATGATGAATAATTCTCACTTTTTAACAAACATTTTCAATGAGCAAAACTTTAAAGCAGAAGAGCTTGAAACAATTTTAAGTCAATATGAAAGGCTAGAATTTGCCAAGAATGACTTTTTTGTCAAAGAAGGAACAACAGCAAACTTCTACTATTTTATGGAAAGTGGATTTGCAAGGTCTTATGTTATTGATTTGGAAGGAAATGATATTAGTACTAAATTTTTTAGTAGTTCCGACATCGTGATTGATTGGCATTCCTATTTTTTAAAAACAAAAAGTAGGGAAAATATTCAAGCAATAACACCTTGTGTAGCTTGGAAAATTAGTTTTGAAAATTTTATGAAATTATTTAAAATTGAAGCTTTTAGAGAGGTTGGTCGTACCCGTTTAGTAAACAACTATTTTGAACTTAAAAATCATTCTATTTCAATTATTGCTGACCCCGCCAAGGAAAGGTATTTGAACCTATTAAAATCAAAACCAGACATTGTTCAAAATGTCCCATTAAAACAAATTGCAAGTTATTTAGGTGTTACAGACACATCATTAAGTAGAATTAGAAAAGAAATATCTGACAATAAATGAATGAATTAACACATTATCCTACTCCTTTGTGGATTTCAATTGCATTCTTGATTTCAATTCCTTTGCCTTTTGTATTAATTAGTAGATTTGTTTACTTAGAAAGCAAAAAGATCCAAAATAGAAGTCCATTTATTGTCGTAGTAACATTTTTTACTTTATATTTAATTTATATAGGCTTAGCTAGTTTTAATGGTTGGTTCAATCACATTTCTTTGCCACCACGAGTTTTATTGTTGACAACCTTTCCTTTTGCTTTTCTACTTTTTATGGTTGTTGGAAAATCATAAACTTATAAGGAAATTTTAAAAAAGGCAGCATTAGAAAACTTGGTGAAACTACATATATTTCGAGTAATCGGAGTATTTTTTATCCTACTAGCAATACATCAAGCTTTACCAAAACCATTTGCTTTTATTGCTGGTTTAGGAGATGTTATCACTGCAATTTCCAGTATTTTTGTTGCAAATGCCATAAAAAACAATAAAAGTTATGCAAAAAAACTGACTGTTTTTTTGGAACATTTTTGGAACAATTGACATTCTTTTTACAGCAATAGCTGCCAATGTTATCACAAAACTCTCGATAGATTATGGAGTGATGGGAGTTGATAGCTTGGCTTTTTTTCCATTTTGCTTAATTCCAGCTTTTGCACCTCCAGCAATTTTGTTCCTTCATTGGACTATTTATCAAAAAATGAAAAATTGAACTAATTTTTTAGAAAATTTCATTTCTTGTCCTATGGCAAGAATGGAATGATGGCACTGCCCTACTTTTGTATCATTATTAACAATTAAAAAAAATAAAATGATACAGAAAAACGAATTTATGCTTGTGTTCAAATACGAACCAAACAATAACTACCAACCAACAGAACTTGAAATCAATGAAATGCATCAACAATGGGGAGCATTTATTGGGAAAATTGCAATCCAAGAAAAATTGGTAAGTACACATCAGCTTAGTTTTGAGGGGCGACAACTATTTTCAGATAAATCAATCGTTGAAGGAATTCACGTGACTGATCATTTAATTGTTGCTGGAAACATGATTGTAAAAGCTCTTACAATGGATGAGGCAGATGAAATTTCTAAAGACTGTCCTATTCTGAAAATGGGTGGCATGGTTGAAGTGCGAGCAATAGAAACGATGTAAAAAAGATCCAAAAAGTAACTTGAGTTAGAAAAAAAATTAATTAAAATGAAAAGGAAAATGATGACAATAATCACAGTAATCGCAGTTGCACTTGTTGCATTTATAGGATTTGGTTTATATAAAGCCAATGGACTAAAAAACATTCAAATTGTAAAATCCATAAATATCAAAGCCTCTTCGGATGAAGTATTTAACATGGTTAAGTATTTAAAAAACTTTCCAAAATGGTCACCTTTTTTAGCTGAAGATCCTACGCAGAAGTATGAGGTTAAAGGCATTGATGGAACCGTAGGTGCACAATATCATTGGGATGGAAACAAAGGAAAAGATTTAGGTTTTCAGGAAATTAAGCGAATTGAAGAAGGGAAATTTATTGGAATGCAATGTGATATCAAAAAACCATTTGTTGCAACTCCAACTTTTGATTATTATTTCACAGAAACATCAGGCGGAATTGTTGTAAAGCAAGATTTCAGAGTGGAATCAAGTTTAGGAGATGCCTTTTTTATGTGGCTTTTTGGCGCAAAATCAGGCATGGAAAAAATGAACCAAAAAGGCTTAGAGCTTTTAAAGAAAGCTGTTGAAAAGTAGGAATTATACAAAAATTAAAAAAGAGTATCATTTATGAAGAATGATGCTCTTTTATAGAATTAAAAATAAAAAAACATTAAAACAAGCAATAGTTGTCAAATACAACTAAAAGTAAACTAAATACAACTAAAAGTGTTTGCTTATTTTTGTGTGAGAAAATGAGTCCTCATAATTTTGTGCCATCTTTAAACATAAAAAAAAGTAACATGGAAAATCTAAAAATCGGCAACAAAATAATGGAAGCCAGAAAAAAAATGAATTTATCTCAAGCTCAATTGGCTCAAAATTTATTCATCAGTCCGCAAGCAGTTGGCAAATGGGAACGGGGCGAATCTTTTCCCGACATCCTAACATTTAATCGTTTAGCTAAAATTTTAGCGGTAGATTTAAATTATTTTTCCGAAGACTTTGATTCACTTATTGTCAAGCCAAAGGCAGAAGAATCTAATGAAAATGCAAAAGAAACAAGTTCTAAAAAAAGCAGTTTACTGTGGAACATGTCACGCGGAAATTGGGAAGATGCTGATTTTTCTGGCCTTAAAAATCTTCAAGAAAAATTCAGTTCTTCAAATATGAAAAATTGCAAATTTTCTGGATCAGATTTATCAGGCTTAATCTTAAGTGGAAATAATGTTGAAGGCTGCGATTTTTCTGAATCAAACTTCACCCAAAGTAAAATTCAAAACTCAAACTTTGTCAAAAATAATTTCAGTAATTGTTCATTGATGGAAACATCTTTTTTTGGAAGTTTTATCGGATCATCTGATTTTTCAAATGCAAACCTTTCTAATACAAGCTTTGAAAACGGTGGCTTTGAAAAAAACATTCTTTTAAAATCTATTTTACGAAGCACTTCTTTTAAATCAATGTACTTAGCACATTTAGATTTTGAGGGAATAATTGAAGATTGTTACTTCGAAAATTGTGCCTTCAAAAATATTCATTTTCAAGATCTGACAATAAAAAACACTTTTTAAGACCGTTGCAAAAGTATTAAAAACGAAAACTTGTGATTTTCTGATTTGATTTTTTCAAAATTTTGGTCTAAATTTTTATAATTTCTTCAATTTTTGTCTTTTTT
>JBIKSI010000115.1:0-12007 GCA_044348665.1 Crocinitomicaceae bacterium | reverse complement strand
ACATAATTTTAGTTTAAATCGTTAATATTCAACACATTAAAGATACTAAAAGTATTTCACTTATTTATAAGGATTTACGATAAGTTATTGACAATCAGATTGTTAATAATCGAACTCAGGTTAATAGGAGCAAATAGAAATAATGGGGTTGGTGTTGCTGGTATAGCTGGAGGAAATTATGATGAGGTTGACAGTCTAAAAAGTGAGGGTGCCAAGTTATTTTCTTTAAAAATATTGAGCAACGTTCAAGAGAATTTTTTTGAGAATCCAATATCTTACGTCTATGATGCAATAGTCAATTCATCAATGATTGATAATTCAGGTTATGGCTATGGATTAAATATTATGAATCACAATTGGACAATAAGCAATGTTATTGAACTATTAAATTATTTCAATGAGGACAACTTTCAACTATTAAGGGAAGCTGTGCATTTTGTTAATAGGATGCAAGTGAGTTTTGTTGCAGCAAGAGGTAATTATGGTAATGATTCTGATTCCTATCCTGCAATAATAGATGACGACTGGGTTTTAAGTGTTTTTGGAACAAATATTGAGGGGCAATTAAAAGATGTTTCGCTTGGTGATCAACAACTTGCTTCAAGTTTTGGTAAAAATGTTGATGTTGGTGCACCTTGTGAGAGTTCCATGGTTCGAACAACAGCAAATAATTTAGCATATCAGTCGTTTAATGCAACAAGTGCTTCTACACCGCATGTTACTGGTGCCATGGCTTTATTGATGTCCTATTTGAACGATACACTGGATAGTTATAACAACTTAGCACCAGAAGATTGCGAACGAATATTGGAGCTAAGTGCAACAGATATAAATACACCAGGATCAGATTACGAAACGGGTTATGGTAGGTTAAATGTGGGTATAGCATTACGTTTGGTCGAAAAACCTTGGGCAAAAGTATTACATTTTGGTACAAGACCAGGATTTGATTATGTTATAAACAACACTTTAGTGGAAACAAACAATCAAATTTACTTAAAGGAGAGATGTAAAAATAATAGTCAAATTTGGTTTGAAGCAGGTAATTATATAGTAAATACTTATCAGATAAATGCCACAATTTTACATGACATTCAAGAGCCAGATACGATATTGTATTTTTGGCCTCGACCAAGTTTATCAAATGTTCTAGAACCAATAATAAATGATAGTTTGGTGCCCCGTGAACGTCTATTGATAAATAGCTGTAATCAAAATTCGGCTAGTTTAAATGGTTATATTTATGAAGTTTTTGACCTCAACAATAATCCATTAGGTTGGTGGCCTCTAGACACAACAGAACTGGAATTAAAGCTAGAATATACTCTTTTAACCCAAGATAAAAACAAACCCAATCAAAATGCAGGCGTTGCGGAATTGTTAAGCAAGACTACTTATCTAAAAATATTTCCCAACCCAAGCAATAGTATTCAAGAAATAGAGCTTATAAGTAAAACAGAACAAAAAGTTACTATTTCCTTGTTGGACCTATTTGGAAAAGAAATTAGTCAAGTATATCATTCAGATAACAAAACCAATAATGTAAAATTTAAACAGGATATTTCTTTTTTAAATGCTGGGGTTTATTTTTATAAAATTGAAATTGGGGAAGAGTATTTTATCAAACGCATCGTAAAATTATAATTTATGTTTCGAGAAATCATATTTTGTTGTTGTGTTTTCACTTCTTATACTTTAAATGCACAATTTGAGCTTATAACTACAAATACGACCCAATCATTAAATTTTATTTCTATCAAAGACAGCAATATTTTAGTTGGGGGAAATTATTCTCATATCTTAAAAACAAGTGATTTATTTCAAAGTAGCCAAATTTTAGATCCCCCCCTAAGTGCTTCTTCGCCATGTACAAGTTACCGCATAGATACCACTATTTTATATTCATACTGTAAAGTGGGGTTTAGTACAATTATTTACAAATCTATGGATCAAGGATTAACGTGGGAATTGAAATTAAATATAGATTCCTTGGGTGGACAAAGTTTTAAAATGTTTGATAGTTTGAATGGCATTTTATTATGTTCGTTAAATAAATGTTTAATCACAAATGATGGGGGTGATACTTGGTATTCAAGAAACTTATTTCCGAGTCATCCATTTTATTCTGAAACGTATGGAGATAGTATTATATGTGCAAGTGGAATGAATGGCTTTACAATTTCTGATGATAGAGGAATGACATGGGTGGGGACTGGAGTTAATGCAGACAATGGTATTCAAAGAAATTTTAATTTTCTAAACAAAGATACCATCTATGCAGTTACACAACCTCCCACTTGGCATGGTTTTTTATCTTACACTTTAAATCATGGTCAAACTTGGACAAATAAGTATTTTTCAGGAGTAAATGATATTACACCCTACGATGTTTATTTTTTAACAGCAGATGAAGGGTATGTGGTAGGGGATCAAGCAAATGCTTGTAGAATTATGAAAACATTAGACAGAGGAGAAACTTGGGAAATCATTCACACTGGTTTTACAGGTGGTTTTTTTAGGATCGAATTTGCAAATGATTCTATTGCATTTATTGGAGGAACAAATGGGCTCTTAATTAAATGGAACAAAAACACACAAATATCGGAAGTTTTAACTATTGACAGTGAACGATTGGGTATTCGTTTATTCCCAAACCCTGCAACTACTTATCATGAATTAGAAATTCAAACAAAAGGATTTTTAAATTTAGAAATTACTTTGTTAGATGTTCAAGGTAAACAAATTAACCATGTGTTAGAAAGTAAAATAAATCAAGATAAGTTTACTTTTGAAAAAGACATAAGCCACTTATCTTCAGGGATTTATTTTTATAAAGTAAAATTGGATAATGTGGTGAAAACCTTGAAATTTATTAAAGAGTGAAAAATAGGAGCAAATATTTTGTATTTTTTTAGTATCCTTTTTAAAAATTTCTTTTTTTATGCACAATTTGAAGTCATTAACAGTAATACAACACAAATGGACATTATATTATTTAATAAATGGAATAAAAACATCTATTAATACTTAAAATGCGATTTTTTCAGCATCCATCAATTCTTCTTAAACTTATTGATCGCATTAACCGTAAAATCAGAAAGCACTAATTTTCCAGACATGCCAGCTCTTTCAGCTAGTAAAGTATCCCAATTTTCAGTTCCCTGCCAGAAAACTTCTTTCAACATTTTCATTGCCTCTGGATTTGAGTTGGCAAGTGTATTCGCCAAAGCGTCAATTGCTTCGTCCATTTCACTTACTTCATCGTAAACATCGGTATAAAGTCCTTTCTTCATTGCCCAATCCGCAGATCTCCATTCTGTTGCATTGATTGCTAATTCGCTCATCGCAGAAAGTCCAATTTTGCGTTCTACGGCGGGACCAACAACGAACGGACCGATGCCAACGGCAAGTTCGGACAATTTAACGTCAGCATATTTTGATGCAAAACAGTAATCAACAGCAGAAGCCATACCTACTCCACCACCAACAGCTTTTCCTTGCACTCTTCCTAAAATGAATTTTGGACATTTTCTAGCTGCATTTATCACATTGGCGAAACCTGAAAAGAATTTTTTCCCTGTTTCAAAATCTTTGATTGAAATTAACTCATCAAAACTTGCACCAGCACAAAATGCTTTTTCACCTCCAGAAGTAAGAATTATCACTTTTACCTCATCATTTTTGCCCAATTCGGTAATCGTATCGGCTAAGAGGTTTAAGATTTTTCCGGGAAGGGAATTACTCAAAGGATGTCCAAATTCAATTGTTGCAATTCCTTTTTCGTTGATTTTATGATTTACGTAACCTTGATTTATAGCTGTTACCATTTGGGTTGTTGGATTGTTTGATTATTAGACTATTAGAATACTAGATTGTTCGATTTATTGCTAATCGTTGCGTTTTTTGTAGTTTGGATCGTAAGGCTTTTTATATGGCTTATCGTTGGATTTTGCTGTGAATGGTCGTTGAAATCTCTTTTCAGTGATATCCACCGGTTTTTTTGCTGGTCGATTACTTTTTGGAGAAGCAATTTTCACATCTAATATTCTTCCATTTATTTCCATACCATTCAAAGCTTGAATAGCGTTTATTGCATCATCTGCACTTTCCATTTCGACATATCCGAAGCCCTTGGATTTTTTGGTTTTGTTATCGAATACAACATGAGCATAAGCTACTTTCCCAAAGGAAGAAAATGTCACTGTTAAATCTTCAGAGGTGATTTCCCAGTCCAAATTAGCGATAAAAATATTTGTCATCTATAATTTTTATTAGTCAAAAAATTGACTTTTTTTAAGCTTGAAACACAAAAATAAGTAAAAAATAGATACACAATAAAAAAGTTTCAAGAAATTATATAAACGGCAATTTCAGTTCTACAGCCTAAGAATATTCACTGATTAAAAAAAGTTAAGTAATTTTGTTAAAAAATGATTATGAAAATTCTACAATTAATTCTCTTTATAACATTCATGAACACAAGCTTAGCACAAGAAGAAACTTCTGTTTTATTTATTGGAAACAGTTTTACTTTCATGAATAATATGCCATTTATTTTTAAAGATATTGCAGAAAGTAAGGGAAAAAAAATCTTTGTTGACACCGTTGTGGAAGGTGGGAAAAATTTTGAATATCATGCCTCTCGACCTGAAACATTTTCAACTATTAAGTCTAGAAAATGGGACTACGTGATTATCCAAGGTCATAGCAATGAACTAGCTCAGCCAGAATCTAAGGTGGACAAAAATTCACTTCCTTTCGCACAAAAAATAGTTGACAGTATTCGAGAGAATAATCCTTGCACACAAGTAATTGTATATATGACATGGGCTTATAAAAATGGAAATCCCAAATGGGCGCCAATTTCAAGTTATGATTCCATGCAATACCGTGTAAAAAATCAATATTTACGTTTCGCAGACTTATTAGATGCGCGAGTTTCACCTGTTGGCGAAGTATGGAAAACGATAAGAACCAACTATTCTGGGATTAATCTTTACGACCCAGATAATCAACACCCAAGCCTTTATGGTTCTTATTTATCTGCTTGCACACATTTTGCGACAATTTTTCAAGAAAGTCCGCTTGGTAACACAAGTCAAGTTCAAGTTGAACAAGCTGTACGACAAATTATTGAATCAAATGCATCGCAAGTGGTTTTAAATAATTTGAATCAATGGCGCAACATTGAAAAAAACACAAAATTAGAGCTTGGCTTTGATTTAATTTTGCAAAATGACAGTTTAGAATTGGTTAATCGTTCAAAAAATGCGACTTGGATTGAATGGGACTTTGGTGATGGACATATTTCTAGTGAAGAAAACCCAAAACATTGCTACAAAGAAAAAGGAAATTATGTAGTGAGTCAGAAAATATCTAATGCTTGCAAATCCTTGATACTGAGTCGAGAAGTAAAGGTTTGGTGATTTGGTTGGGGGTTAGGAGTTAGTAATTAGGAGTTAGGAGTTAGGAGTTAGGAGTATGTGATAAATTTAAAGTTTCAATACCTAGGTTTATATTTTTACGCCCATTAGGCAAACATCATCAACTTGATCAAGTTGGCCTTTCCAGGTTTCAAAATTTTGATCGATAAGATTTTTTTGTTCCTCTAAATTTTTACTTGAAATACTAAGAAGTAATTCTCGAATTTGGGAAATTTTATATTTTTTTCCTTTTTCACCTCCAAATTGATCTTGAAAACCATCTGTAAAAATGTAAATGATATCATTTTCAACAAGTTGAATTTCATGATTTGTAAATGCCTTAGCAAAGGAAAACTTTCCAATTGGTTGCTTGTCTGCCCTGAACTCAATAATTTCTGCTGTCTTTTCGAGAGCCTCTGTGTCCGAAGAAGATCTTGAAGTACTTCTCAATATCCAAAGTGGATTGTGAGCACCAGCCCAACTTAATAATTTTGTCGTGCTATCCAAAACACACAAAGAAATATTCATTCCATCTTTAACATCTTCTTCAGATTTTTCAAATTCAGCAATAACAATTTCTCTAGTTTTATCGAGAATACTGGCTGGGTTTGTTAAAGAAAATTCTTTAATACTTCTATTTAAGGCATTGTGACAAACAACCGAAACCATCGCGCCAGGTACACCATGCCCCGTGCAATCAGCAGCTGCAAAAAATATTAAATTATCAATTGCTTCAAACCAATAAAAATCGCCTGCTACGATATCTTTTGGTTTGTATAAAATGAACGAATCTCTAAAATATTCCTTCACAAGTTTTGGTTGTGGTAAAATTGCAGACTGAATTCTCTTAGCATAAGTTATGGAGTCCAAAATTTCTTGATTTTTTTCTTCAACTAAGTTTTTTTGCCGCCCAATTATTTTATTTAATTTTTTTGTTCGAACAAAAACAAAACCAATAATAAAAATTGAAAGTACAGCAAAAATCAAAAACAAACTTAAAATTTTACTTTTAGACTTTACCTCATCATTATATTTCTTTTGCTGATCAATTTTATTGTTTTTCACGTCAATAATGCGTTGATTTTCAAGCTGATGAAGTCTATCGTTAATTTCATTAATTTTATTAAGCTTTTCAATATTTAACAACTCATTTGAAATGGTATTGTACTTCTTTTGAAATTCAAAAGCCTGTTTGTAGTTATTCCCTTTTTCAAGTACATTTATGAGAACTTCTAATGCTTCCATTTCTTCGAATTTCAGCTTGTTTTTAACAGAGAATTCATACCCCTCATAGGCAAAATCTAAGGCTAAATTTGTTTGTTTATTTTCTAAATACGCATCAGCAAGGAAGGTTAAAATAGTTGCTCTACTGTCTAACATTTTATATTTTATTGCTTCATTTTTCGCGAAGTTAAATTCATCTATGGCTTTTGATGAGTTTTTTATGAGCAGAAAATAAAGCCCACGGTTTTGATGGTAATAATAATTATCTTCTTTGTGAAATTTTGTCTTAAATTTTTCCAATTCATCTAAATATTTTTTAGAACTTTCGACATTTTCAAGTCCAATGTAAAGATTCACAAGGTTAAACAATCGATTTATTAATTGGCTTTCATTATTTGACATTTTGTCTAAATGATAGGATTTCAAGAGGTATTTTTCATGTAATTCTTGATTATTTATTCGATCATATAAGATGCTTTTTAAAGAAAATGCACTTGATAAAGAGGTGAAGTCTTTTTGCTTTTCAAATAAAAAAATGGCTTTATTTAATTCTAATTCACTATTTTCATAATCTGAAACTGTGAGAAAATAACGTGCTCTACAAAGAAGTACATCCCCCCTATTTTCTTTAACATTTAGTTCGTTTGCCTGATTGCATAAAACAAATGAAGAATCGGGATTTGACTTGAATAATTCATTAGCTTTATTTAATAAAAAATCACTTTTTCCTTTTTGCGCAAAGAAAAATGAGGGAACAATAAATAAAGTAAGAATAAGGAAAAATTTCATTTTGGATTACTTAAAATTTAAAACTGTGGATATTATTGATAAAACTGCAAGTATTAAATTCTGACTCCAATGATGCAAACATCATCAACCTGTTCTAAATCACCTTTCCAATTCTCAAATGAATCATCAATAATTTTCCGTTGATCTTCCATGGATTTATTACAATTTTGAATAAACAATTCTCTCATTTGTGCCAATTTTAACTTTTTACCTCCGCGCATACTTTGTGGACCGCCAAATTGATCTTGAAATCCATCTGTAAATATATAGATGATATCGTTTTTTTGCAATTCAAAGGAATGTTTAGTAAAATCTGTTGCAAAGGCAAATTTCCCAATTGGTTGCTTATCGGCTTTTGTTTCAAGAATTTCTGCGCTCACTTCAGGAACCTCACTGTCCGAAGATGCTTTGTAAGCACTTCTCAAAATCCACAACGGATTGTGTGCACCAGACCATTCAAGAATATTTGAATTCAAATTAAGCACACAGAGTGAAATATCCATTCCATCCTTCACGTCTTCATCAGATTTTTCAAATTCTGCAATTACAATTTCTCTGGTTTTGTTTAATATTTCCGCTGGATTTTTAAGTGCAAATTCCTTTACACTTCGATTTAAGGCGTTGTGACAAACAACTGAAACCATTGCGCCAGGAACTCCATGACCTGTGCAATCTGCGGCTGCAAAAAAGATTAAATGATCAATTACCTCGAACCAATAAAAATCTCCTGCCACAATATCTTTAGGTTTGTAAAGGATAAATGAATCGCTAAAATACTCTTTGACTAATTTGGGTTGAGGTAAAATAGCTGATTGAATTCGTTTGGCATAATTAATAGAATCAGTAATTTCCTTATTTTTCTCTTCAACTATTTTTTTTTGTTCAAAAATCTCTTCTTTTTGCTGAATTAAAATGGAATTTGTTTTGTTTTTATTTCTAATGGAAAAAATTAATATCAGCACAAGAATCAATCCCAAAAGTATAATTCCGACAAGGAAATTTCTTGAACTTTCATGTTTTGATATTTTCAAATCTTGTAATTTCTTATCCTTACTTAAAATCTCAATTTCCTTTAATTTTTTATCATTTTCATATTTTTCTTGCATCTCTGTGATGGATTTTGCACTCTCAACAGTATAAATATTCTCAATTAAATCAACGTACTTGATAAGATATTTCAATTGATTTTTAGTGTCATTATCAAATTTATAAAGCTCGAAATAGGAATAATAAACATTAGCCAACTCAAGAGAGGAATTTAATTTCAAACCAATTTCTTCAGCCATTTTGAGGTATTTCAATGCTTTTTGACTTTGATTTTGGCTTAGGAAATTAATTCCCATTCCATTATACAAGACCAATAATGTTTCTAAATCATTTGTTTTAATCAAATATTTTTCTGCCTTAAATTGGTATTCAAGCGCCTCCTTAAACTTATTTTGCTTCCGAAACAAATCACCGACATTCATAAACCATAGTCCCATCGAAGCATCATTTTTTTCTTTCACATAATATGGATATGCCTTTTTGTAATAAAATAAAGCGGAATCGAGAATCTCTTGATTATCGTAGCAAACGGCAATATTGTTGAAGGGGTTCCCTAATTCATCTCGGCGATTTTGATTGATATATTCCTCACCCGTTTTTCGAAAAAACTTAATGGCATATTTATAATTATTGAGGTACAAGTAGGAGGAAGCTAATGAATTATAAAGCAATGGTTTTTCTTTAAAAAAATGATGTTTTTCAGCAAAATCGAGTGCTTTAAGATTTAATTTTATTGCATTTTCATAACGAGAAAAATGATTTTCAGAATTAATTAAGCTAATCATTGCGTTTAGTTCTCCTTTATGATAATTACATTTTTCCGCCTCTAATAAAGCTTTTTTTGCAAAGGATTCTGCTTTAGTTTCATCTTGACCACGGAATTTATCGCAAGCAGATAACAAACTATCAACTAATACTTTACCTCTTAAGCCATCAAACTTTTGATTCTCATTTTGTGAAAAAAGAATTGAATTAATAAATAAAGTAAATACCAAAGTTAATTTCATCATATCCTTACACCAATTACACACACATCATCGACTTGTTCCAAATCACCTTTCCAATTTTCAAATGCTTCCTCAATAATTTTTCGTTGTTCTTCCATTTTTTTGTCTGATAAAGATAAAAAGATTTCTTTTAATTGAGCTGCTCTGAATTTCTTTTCTTTGGGGCCTCCGAATTGATCTTGAAAACCATCCGTAAAAATGTAAATGGAATCGTTTTTTTGAAGCTATATTTCTTTTTGGGTAAATGGTTTTGCATCAAAATGTTTACCTATGGGTTGCTTGTCTCCTTTGAATTCTAAAATTTCTTGATCTCTCAAAATCCAAAGCGGATTATTTGCTCCAGACCATCTTAACTGCTTTGTTTTAACATTCAAAGCACAAAGCGAAATATCCATTCCATCTTTTACGTCTTCGTCGGATTTCTCAAATTCTTCTATGACAAGCTCACGTGTTTTGTCCAAAATTTCACTTGGGTTTGTTAATCCAAACTCTCGCACTGCACGATTAAGTCCGTTGTTGCAAACTACCGAAACCATTGCTCCAGGCACGCCATGACCAGTACAATCTGCAGCTGCAAATAATACTGTATCTCCAACAACTTCTAACCAATAAAAATCTCCAGCCACAATATCTTTTGGTTTGTAAAGGATGAAAGAATCTTCTAGAAATTTTTTGACAAGTTTTGGTTGAGGAAGGATGGCTGATTGGATGCGTTTGGCGTAAGTAATGGAATCAGTTATCTCTTGATTTTTTTCTTCTACTAAGTGTTTTTGTTTTTCAATGATGGATTTTTGTTTTTGGGTAAGTTTATATCTTTTGTAATTCAAAAATGAAAAAATTGAAACAATCAAAAACCCTATTACACCAAAAAGAATTATAATTTTCTGCTGCTGTTCTCTCTCGTTTGCAATAGCTAATTTCTTTTCATTTTCTTTCTTCGCAAGTGACTTCTGTTTATCAAAGTCATATTTTATTCCAATTTTATGACTTTCTTTTTTGTTTTGAATGTTATTCAGACTGTCTTTCATTTTTTGATATAACTGGTTCATGGCGAATGCTTTTTCCCAATTTTTCTCTTCTTGATAAATGTCTGATAATAATTTTGAACTCGATTCAATTATTTTGGGATAAGCAATAATTTGAGCCATTTCTAGTGATTTTAAAGCGTTATTTTTTGCTTCTCTAATGTTGTTCAATTGATAATATGCATTACCCATATTGTGGTAATTGGTTGCCATTCCACTTAAATTATTCGCTTGGATATCTAGACTTAAGCTTTCTTCAAAATAAGGTAAAGCGGAAGCTGGTTTTTTTAAATCCAAATAGTAGCTCCCAAAATTATCTAATGTTTCGGAAATACCATCTAGGGCCTCAATCTTCCGATTTAGTTCTAGTGCCTTTTTTAAGTAGAAAAATGACTTTGAATAATCCTTTTTAACCTTGTAAATAAAGGCTAAATTATTGTATGCTTTTGCAATTCCTGCATTATTATTGGACAATTTCTCGTAATCAAGTCCTTTTTTATAATATGATAGAGCATTTGAATAATCAGCTTGATGATCATAAACCACGCCAATATTACTATAACATAATGCGATTCCTTTAAAATCTTTAAGTTCTTCTTTTAATTTTAAATTTTTAAAATGAAATTCTAAAGCCTTTATGTAGTTCCCTTGATTCCCATAAAAATCACCTTTTCTAAATTGAATATCTGCAATATTACACAAAACGTTTGCCTCGTTTATTTCATTTTTTGTGATTCTCGAAATACGTAAACTTTTATTAAAGTATTTAAACGCGTTTACTTCATCGTCCATGTCACTATAACACAAACCAATGTTATTAAAGGTGTTAGCATCTTTTAAAGAATCGTTAATAATAGCCGCACTTCTCAAATAATACTCTAATGCTTTTCTGTTAGAACCAATATTCCTGTAAACCAATCCAATGTTATTAAGAACATTCGATTCCAAATCTTTTAATTTTTTTAGCTTTTGTGCTTTCGATATCTTATATGCTTTTAATAAATATTCCAATGCAAGCTGCATCTCAGATTTTTCAATTGCATTTAGACTTAAGTTATTTAGAGCAAAGGCGTATTGTTCTATAAAATGTTTTTTTGATTTATTTCTCTTTTTAAGACAAATTGAAACAATTTCCTTGTTTATTTTTCGATCCCATTCAGAATTTGACATGTAAACTAAATCGTCCAATTGAAATAAAAAGTCAATTTTAATGCTATCATTATTAGTAGATAGAATAACATTTTTTATGGAATCGATTTTAAAGTAATCGTCTTCTTCCGACTGCGGAAAAACATTAAAAAACTGAAAAGCAAAAATAATATAAAGTAGTATTTTCAAGTTCATCGAATTCTTTTTTCAGTTTTTAAATCACTAGTGTCCGATAAAAAAATCTTGTAAAAGTGGGGATTTCTGTTACGAATTCCCCACTTTCATGTAATTTGGTCTTGCAAACATAAATTACATGAGT
The DNA here is from genome assembly GCA_044348665.1 of Crocinitomicaceae bacterium. Classification (GTDB taxonomy): domain Bacteria; phylum Bacteroidota; class Bacteroidia; order Flavobacteriales_D; family Crocinitomicaceae; genus M2408. The sequence goes on along the minus strand of JBIKSI010000115.1, from coordinate 24 downwards.
AAAAGTAACCATTTTTTCGGTCAA
>JBIKSI010000217.1:0-3507 GCA_044348665.1 Crocinitomicaceae bacterium | reverse complement strand
CGATTTTTCCAAATTCAATATGAAACTAAAGATTCGTGAGATTCGCGTTCTAATACAGACTAATGAATTGTTTCAGTTGAATTATTTATACCGATTACATTTTCAATAGTATCCAATAAATTATCTACGATGCTGCCTTTGGCGGTGGAAACTTTTCAAATTGTATCGGCATAATACTGAATTTTATTCGGACTATTTATTATGAGTATTTGGTGTTACTTTATTTTTCATTTAAATTGTTTAAAATAGGTAAAGCCCAACTTGAAATTTTACGATATTGTTTGCTTATTTTTCCATTTTTGGTTCTGAAAAGTAATTTTGGTTCTTTGTCTTCAAATGAATTATCATAAAAATACGAACGGTCAACAAATCTTGAAACATTTAATCCATTTAAAACAGACTTATTAAATCGAGAAATAATTTTGGTGATTGGTACATCATGTCCGCCTTCCAAAACGCGTTGTGCAATTCTACTTGCATTAATTGTAGGACTGTTTGTACAAACAAAAAAGAATCGGATAAAATACCCTTTAGTTTTAGCTCTTGAAATAAAATCTACTTTTCCTGGAGAAGACAAAACTGTTTCAAAAATAATACTTTGATTTTCTTTCAAACATTTTTCTCTTAGTTCATCGCAATAATTGGCTGCTTTTTGGACTGAATCTAAGGAGTTCCAATCACCAAACATTTCATTGGCAACATTATCAGGATTAATGTAAATGGAATTTTCCAACCATTCGCGTTCTAAAATATCTGAAGTTATCGAGGTTTTACCTGAACCATTGGGGCCAGCGATTACAATTAAAATTGGCTTTTTAATGTTTTCAGGCAAATTATTTATTTTTTTGAAATGCTTGTAATAATTCTAAATTGAATTTTGTTGTTGCAATTTGTGCACGCTTTTTTACTTTTTCGATAACATTTTTCATCAAATCATTTAACTCTTTGTCTGTTGGTTCGTATTGAGGCATCAAAATTTTTGTTCGCATAAAATTCAAATTGTTTCACAAAGTTACGAAAATGATTTTAAAATTTCACAAGATAAATTAAAATAAAACTTTGACGCCCAAACGTTTCGTTTTTCCTTTACTTTTAGTTCTATTGTACCATGTCATTGTAGCTAAAGCACATGCATTTGAAAAGGCTTTGACATACGAATACAAAACATACATGAAACAAGTTCAGAGAAATGCTTCTAACATGGCAGATGAATTTGTGAGATTAGGATATAAAATTATTTCAATAATTCACAAATATCAATATTCATAGCGTTACTAATATTTTTCAGAATGGTAATACTAGGATTTAGTGTGCCTTTTTCTATTCTTTGGACTGTACTTTTTGCAATATTTGAATTATCTGCTAATTCTTGTTGGCTGATTCCAAATTCATCTCGTTTTTTTCTAAGATTTGAGCCAATGAAAGCAAGATATTCGTTGTCTTTATCCAATTTTAATCTTTTTCAATTGGTTTAGGCAAGTCCATCCCGGTAAAAAACTCTTTTAAACTAATTTCTAATAATCTACAAATTTTCATAAGGGTTTTAATTTCAAAATTGGCTCCCGACTCTAACCTCCAGTAAGCACTTCTACTCATTCCTAGGTCAAAAGCAATGTGCTCGTAGTTATTATATCCTTTGGATTTTCTAATTTCTTTTAAGCGTTTTGCAATTGCATCAAACTCTATTTTGTTGGATTCTTCCATGTCTTTTTGATTATTCAAAATTCAATAGAAATATATTTTTGTGGTACTCTATTATAAAATACATTTTATAATAGAATTTATTTTGTATTTTTGTGAAATTTTAAATTATAAAAATAGAATTATGAAAAAAGCAATTATGTTAATAGGATGTTCAAGTTTATTACTAATTTCATGTAAAAAAACATGGACTTGCAACTGTGAAGTTACTTCATCAGTAAATGGTCAAATAATTAAATCAACTAGTTCTATCCCTGACCAAAAGAAGAGCGATGCAAAAACAATTTGTAAAAACAATGAAACACAATTGAACACCTTTTCTCAAATTCCAAGTTATGGAATGGTTGCTAATTCAGGAACTTGTGACATAGAGTGAGTATTAATCGGTAATTTTAAAGATTAAAAAAATAGATTATGCGAATTAAACCATTTTGTACTTTTTGATTTCAACGAAAAAGCAAGTGATGGTAGGTTTCTCTATAAAGATATCAATAACATATTATCTATTCAGTATTTAAATTGCGAAGATGAATTACATAAACGTTTTATCGGAAACAAAATTGTTACTAAAAATACTAGCTATAAAATCGACAGAATAGGTATAGAAATTATTAATAATAAGATGCAATTTGACGACCAATCAAAAGGCTATTTGTTTAGAATTTCAATTGATATTTCCAGACTAGAATAAAAAATTCAAATCACCTACACCTCATTCAAAATAAATTTATTACCTTTGCACCGACTTAGTGAAAAGTTCATTGAGCCTACATAATAAATATTTAAATAATTTTAGCATGTATTTAGCACCTGAAAAAAAAGAAGAGATTTTCGCAAAATACGCGGGATCTAACAAAAACACAGGTTCTGCAGAAGGACAAATCGCATTGTTTTCTTACAGAATCTCTCATTTAACTGAGCATTTGAAAAAAAATCGTCACGATTTCGTAACTCAAAGATCGCTGCAGTTATTAGTTGGTAAAAGAAGAAGTCTTTTGGATTATTTGAAGAAAAAAGAAATTTCAAGATACCGTGCTATCGTGAAAGAATTAGGCTTACGTCGTTAATTCTTATCGAAACACAATTTTTTTTGAAGGGGCAATTGGATGATATTCGATTGCCTTTTCTGTTTTTTTAGTCTCGATAGTTATCGGGATAGGACTAAAGGACGAAAGACATAAGACTTTGATTTTAGTTAAAACAAAATCATTATCTTTGAAAAGTATTTTCCAAACGAGGGAGATCTCAAAAGTAGTATAAATATCGTAGCATTAATTTTGTATCTACGAAAAACAAAGTCTAACAGCGAAGCGGGTCTTTTATCTTTAAGCGAAGCGGTCTTGAAGTCTTTTAAAATTGTAAATTTTAAACATGAATATAGGAATAAAAAAGTCCATCACTACCGGAGGAAAAGAAATCTCCATCGAGACAGGAAAGTTAGCTAAACAAGCTGACGGATCGGTAGTGTTACGAATGGGCGACACGATGATTTTAGCAACTGTTGTAGCTGCTAAAGAAGCAAAAGAAGGAGTAGATTTCCTTCCTTTAACTGTTGATTACAAAGAGAAGTTTGCTGCAGACGGAAGAATCCCAGGTGGTTTTTTCAGACGTGAAGCAAGACCTTCTGAAAGAGAAATTTTGGTGATGCGTATCGTAGATAGAGCATTACGTCCATTGTTTCCAGATGATTACCACGCTGAAGTTCAGTTGATGATGCAATTAATTGCCTATGATGGAGTGAATTCTCCTGATGCTTTAGTTGGATTTGCTGCTTCTGCTTGTTAAGCTGTTTCTGACATTCCTTTC
>JBIKSI010000114.1:0-12032 GCA_044348665.1 Crocinitomicaceae bacterium | reverse complement strand
ACGAGAAAATCATACAAAATTATTAAAAACCCATAATTGGCTCTCAAAGCACTTGTCAACACGGGCTTATCTCGCTGTTCCACTACGTTACACGCGATTAAGCCTTATATGTTAGCATCTATCGTCTCTTTTGTTGTGATAATCATGTCCATAGAAATTGTAGCTCCATTTAAAAAAGTACTCGCTTGTGATTGCGCTTTTACTTGTGCTACGCGGTTCATAGTTGACTCACTTGTGTATTTAGCTTTCTCTAGACTAATTACAGAAACTAGGTATTGATGATCGTAATCATCAATTATCTTGACTCCTTCAAAGGGTATTGCTGTGTACATTCGTTTTAAGTAGTTTGCCATGCTTGTTTTATCATCATTGAAGCTTTGGGCTTTTGAACTTAATGTAATCGTTACCAAAAATATAAACAATAAAAATTTAATTACTTTCATGTTAATTAGGATTTGATAAAAGCATCAACAATTTTGGCAACCTCTGTTAACTCTATATTTGAAAATCGTTTCCCCGTTTTTTGTTGAGTGTTTTTAACAAAAATATCTTTAGTCTCATAAATTAAATCTTCAAGTTTTTCAATTTGAAAATTCTCATTATTTCTAATATATAGTTTTGATAAAACCTCAGTATATGAGTACCAAAACTCTTTAAAAATTGTAATATTATCCATGATTACTTGATTATTGGTTGGACTTTGTATTCTGTTATTTTAGACAATTGCTCAAAGGTGTAATAATTGCTCATTTTAAAAGTATCAACAATGTTAGAGAGGTTTAAAAACGATTTTATTTTTATTGATTTAGAAATATTTTCAGAATCAAATATTAATTGAGGATTTACATTTGATAATGTTTCTAAATTTGAGTAATTATTCTTATCGACGACATACTTATATTCACCAATTTCATTTTTTACTAAAAAATTTGCTGAAATTTTATTATTGATTATAATATTATTAAAGAAATTTTCAATTATGACTTTCGTTTGTTTATTTCGAAAAACAAAATCGTCATTGTTAATATTTAGATATTCTCTTGGAATATTTAATTCGTAATAGATCTTATTTTCGCTTGATGTAATTTGTATAGCTTTTAAAGTTTCTATTAGTATATCGTACATAGAAGTTAGATTTTGATTAGATTTTGCGTATACTACTGTATGTATGACCCAAGTATTATTACTTATTGAAGATGGTTCAGAGGTTTCTATGGTGTAATCAAAACAATTATTTGCATATCGATACAAAATAGGTAAAAGATTTTTTACTATTTTCAATTCATTATTTTTTTGAATTTCTGCTAGTTTCAAATTAGCTTCAATTGAGCCTACATCAATTTTTAATTTTACAGAATTTCCTATATTTTTCTTAATACAATAGTCATATAATTTACCCACAGAGACTATTACCTTAACCACGCTTGAAAAGCTACCATCAGGCATTTGTGTTTCAGATAATATTTCAAAACTTTGGATATTTCCATTTGAAATGGAAACAATTTCATCTTTAATTAATTCATCTTTTAAAATCGTTGTTTGTGAAGAAATGTATGCACCAAATGCTTGTTCAGTAGCATTTCTTAAGGCATTAATCTTAGCCTCATCTTTTGATTTTCCTTGTCCAATTTGAGTAAGCACAACAGTTTCCTCATTATTTGATTGCTTATTCGACCCCGTTTGAGGATTATTTCCAACATTACTAATTTGATTTTTCCCTTCAAATAAATCTTTTCTTAATCCAGGTATATAGTTACTATATTTATTTTGTGAATCATTATTGTCAAGCTCAACAAGTTTTTCAAATGATTTACGAGCTTCAGCTAATTCACTTTCCCTGTTTGGATTTTCTATTGCAATATTTCTATAATAAGCTGTTCGTATAAACCAGAACGAAATATCTGTTTGATATTCAGCTTTCTTATCCAATTTATCAAGTAAGTCTTTTGCCTTATTATCTTTTTTTTCTCTGATATATTCTGCAACTTTTGCAACATTTTTATCTTGTGCTAAAGCAAATAGATGGCAAAAAAGAAGTAGTACTATTGATATTAATTTTTTCATTTTCTATTCTTTTGGTTTTCTCTAGATTTAAACAATTACTCCAATTCTAGTTTATCATTAATGAAGTACTATGAAGTGGCATCTCCTTCATTTAGATTTTGGCTAGACATTAATTGAACAAATGGGAGAATCTTTTATTTTAAGAGAAGGCAAAATGTATAAACCTACAGAATCCTTCTGTACTCCGCCTGTTCCTGCTTCTACAATTCTACGTGGAGTTAAATTCAATTTTTTTACAAGCTTATTATCTAATGCAGTTGGAGCACCCGTATCTAATATAAAATTGTAATTTTCCCCATCAATTTGTACAACTAAAATAATTCTGTTGTCAACAAAATCAATTTTTTGAGTTTCTAAGAATGTTCTTTGTTTAACATAGGAGTAAATGGGTTTGTCTTTCTGCGCAATAACATTAGTTGTAACAAAAAACATTAAGGCTAAAAATATTGTTTTAATTTTCATAAGTTTATATTTCATTTGGACTATTTTTATTTTTTTTAACTCGCAGGCAGCATGAGGCATAACTCACTTTATTGGTCTCACCCTATGAGTCCTATACAACACATCTTGGTTTAACAGGTCTTGCTTTGTGAGACAATATTTTTCAAATATAGTATTTTTTTTATCACAATTTAAAATTTCAGAAACAAACAGGAATATGCCTTGGAAAAAATAACTATTTGCTTGTTTCTTGCTTTTAAAATCTTTGAAAAACTAGATAAGATCGGTGCAAATTACTGTGCTGAAAGCTATTCCTTTAAATTCCGCAAATAATCTTCATTCTTAATCATGATAGCAAGCTGGGAATATATATTTTCTGCTAATTTCACACTGATATCTAATTGTTTATCTGCATATTTCATCTCCAATGAATCGTAATTATTGAAGGTGATAATTACAGCGTATTTTTCAAGGTCGTCTTCCCTTTCAACTCCATAATACCTGACATGATATTCAAAAACATGCTAGAAAATCCAACAACTAACGATTATTCTTGTTAATAAATCGTTCTCCCTCTCAAAACTTTTCGCAAGCTTAAATTTTCAGATTCTTAATACAATTTCGGAAATTTCCCTGGTTCTGCTTCATGCATAATCGCCAAGACTTTTTCAACCACATCGTCAATGCTTGGTTTTGAAAAATAATCTCCATCTGTACCGTAAGGAGGACGATGATCTTTTGCGCTTAAGGTTGCAGGCGCAGAATCCAAGTGGAAATATGCTTTTTGCTCAACCAAAATTTTATCCAACATATAGGCAGTTGCTCCGGAACTAACATCCTCATCCACAATCAATAAACGATTTGTTTTTTGTAAAGATTTTGATATTTCGTGGTTAATATCAAATGGAATTAATGTTTGAGCATCTATTAATTCAACCGAAACATTCATTTCTGCTAAAATTTCAACCGCTTGTACACAAAGGTTAAAAGTTGAACCATAAGAAACCAAGGTTAAATCATTTCCTGCTTTTACAATTTCTGGAATTCCCAAAGCAGTTTTAAATTCTCCACTATTAATTGGTTTTCTTTCTTTTGTTCTGTATCCATTTAAAGGTTCAATTACCAGTGCTGGCTCATCTCCTTCTAACAAAGTATTGTAAAATCCTGCAGCTTTCGTCATGTTACGTGGCACACAAACGTAAATCCCTCGAATGGAATTAATTATCATTCCCATTGGCGAACCTGAGTGCCAAATTCCTTCCAAACGATGTCCACGAGTGGAAATGATTAAAGGTGCTTTCTGTCCTCCTTTTGTTCGATATTGTACAGTTGCTAAATCATCCGACATCACTTGAATGGCGTACAATAAATAATCCAAGTATTGAATCTCAGCGATTGGACGTAATCCTCTCATGGCCATTCCAATTCCTTGTCCAACAATTGTACATTCTCTAATTCCAACATCGGAAACACGAAGTTCTCCGAAAATTTCTTGCATGCCTTCCAAACTTTGGTTAACACCACCGATTTTCCCAGCATCTTCCCCAAAAATCAATGTTTGCGGATATTTTTCAAAAATTGCTTTAAAATTGTCTCTCAAAATCAAACGTCCATCTTCCATTTTGGTTTCAGCATCGTAAACTGGATCTACTGTAGCAATTTTCACTGCATTAAATGCTGATTCTGAATGCAAATGAGAGCTATATCTTGCTTCGTTTTGTTTGATTTTATTTGAAATCCAAGACGATAAAATTAGTTTAGATTGAATGTTTTCAGAAGAAATTTTTCTCAACACTTTTCTAGCTGAACCAAAAATATCTTTACGAATTGGATCCATTGCCTTTTGTAAGCTTTGAATTTCATGTTGCACAAAATCCACTTGAGCACTTTCTACTTTTACTTGTTCTAAAAGAGAAATTAACTCATTCAAATCTACTTTTAACTCATCTGTAAATGCTTTCCAAGCTGCACTTTTTGAGCTTCGCACTTCATTTTTTGCTTCTTGTTCTAAAGTCTCTAAATCTGATTCAACAGCAAGTTTTTCACCATCTGCATCAAATGCTAAAATCCATTCTTTAAATTTGTTAATGCAATCATATTCAGATTCCCATTTTAATCTATCTTCTGATTTATACCTTTCGTGCGAACCAGAAGTTGAATGTCCTTGCGGTTGATTTACCTCTTTCACGTGTACTAAAACAGGAACATGCTCTTCTCTAGCAATCTTAACCGCTTTCTCGTAGGTTTCAATCAAATGCACATAATCCCAACCTTTTGTCGTAAAAATTTCGTAACCAGGTTTATCTTTTGAGCGTTGCATTCCAGCTAAAGCTTCAGAAATACTACCTTTTGTTGTTTGTTTTTCGCGTGGCACGGAAATTCCGTATCCATCATCCCAAACAGACATTACCATTGGAACCTGTAAAACTCCTGCTGCGTTTATTGTTTCCCAAAATGGTCCTTCTGAAGTAGAAGCATCACCGATCGTACCAAAGGCAACTTCATTTCCTCCATTGGTGAATTTTTTGAATTCCTCTAAGTCTTTTAAAGTTGGATGATTACGATAAACTTTGGAAGCTTGTGCCAAACCTAATAAACGTGGCATTTGTCCTGCTGTTGGAGAAATATCTGCAGAAGAATTTTTTTGATTCATCAAATTTTTCCATTCTCCGTTTGCGTCCAAATTACGAGTTCCATAATGTCCTCCCATTTGTCTTCCAGCTGACATTGGTTCAATCACTTCATCTGTATGTGCATACAAACCAGCAAAATATTGTTGAATTGTCAATTGTTCGATGGCCAACATGATTGTCTGATCTCGGTAATAACCTGAACGAAAGTCACCATTTCTGAATTGTTTGGCAAGTGCAATTTGAGCCAATTCTTTTCCGTCACCAAAAATTCCAAATTTAGCTTTCCCAGAAAGAACTTCTCGCCTACCTAATAGTGATGCTTCACGAGATAAACATGCTAATTTATAGTCATTTAAAATTTCATTTTTAAATGTTTTGAAGTCAATTTTTGATTCCTCCATTGTTGCAGATTCTTTCGCCATACCTTGATTTTGTTGTGCAAATATACTAAAAAAAATAATTTTTTATTAAGTCAAAAGGAATATATTTTTTTGAGTTTGTCCTTTATTCTCTAAATATTACTTTTTAATTTGGAATTCAACTAGAAAAGGATCTAAAAGCCTTATTTCAACTAGCTTTTTTAACAAGTTTTGATTCGCTTTCAAAAAGAAAATAATTGCATCGGAGTTTGGGAACAAATGCAGTAAATAATATTTTAGCACAAGTATTTACCTTTTTCAGGCTATTAACAATGTGTTATTCAAAAAATTAAAAAATTGTTAAATTTTCAAAAAAAGTCCGTTCTATATTTGCAATATGATAAACGTGAAATCTGTTCAAGCATTAATTCACTTGGTTGACGACCCAGACAATCAAGTATTTGAACATGTCCGCGATAAAATCAAATCTTATGGGAAAGATGCAATTCCAATTTTAGAAAACTCGTGGGAAAGTCAGGATTTCGGCTTATTATTTCAGCATCGAATTGAAAACATTATTCACGAAATTCAATTTGAGGAAGTAAAAAAAGACCTTGAAATATGGAAATACTCCCTCGACAAGGACTTGTTAAAAGCTGCAATTATTATTGCAAAATATCAATATCCAGGCTTAGACGAAAATTATGTTTTGGCAGAAATCGACAAAATCAAAAAGGCGATTTGGCTCGAAATCAATGAAAATCAAACCGCATTTGAGAAAATTAAGATTTTTAATAAAGTCTTTTATGAAATGCAGCATTTCAGAGGAAATACCAAATCATTTCATTCACCTTTAAATTCATTCATCAATACGGTTTTAGAGACAAGAAAGGGTAATCCATTGAGTTTAAGTCTAATTTATAGCTACATAGCTCAAGAATTAGGGATTCCAGTTTTTGGAGTTAATCTTCCAAATCACTTTTGCTTGTGTTACATGGATGAAAATCAAACGCAAAAACACCTTGACGAAAAAAATAGATACGGAGTACTTTTTTACATCAATACGTATTCGAAAGGAACTATTTTTTACGAAAACGATATCAAACAATTCCTAACTCAACTAAAAGTAAACCCTGAACGTTCGCACTTTGAACCTTGTTCAAATTCGGTGATTATTCAGCGAATGTTAAGTAACTTAATTGCCTCTTTTCAACAAGTTGGAAACAGCGAAAAAGTACAAGAGTTGATTTCTTTACGATCAATTTTTACTGAATAAGATATTTTACAAGTTTTTAACACCTTTATTTTCAATAAAAGATTAACTTTGCACAATGAAATTAAGCAAAATTACCACCATTTTATTCTTTGCACTTGTACTTTTGAGTTCTTGTTCTGCTTACAACAAGGTTTTGAAGGGCGATGATTATGACAAAAAATTCAAATTTGCGAATGATTTGTACGAACGTGAAAAATGGACTCAATCTATAGCTTTGTACGAACAAGTTTACCAAAGATTGCCAAAAACAAGTGAAGGTGAAGTTTCTTATTACCGAATTGCAATGTCTTACTACAAAGTAGAAGATTACTACATGGCAGGCTATTTTTTCAATTCTTTTTTCGACAAATATCCAAGAAGTAATAAAATTGAGGATGCTTTTTTTCTAAAAACTCTTTGTAGTGTAAAAAACTCACCAGCAGTTAGTTTAGACCAACAAGAAACCGAAATTGCGCTAAATGATGTACAACAATTCATTTATTTGTTTCCAAATTCACCTAAAATTGATACGTGCAACAAAATCATGGATAATTTACGTTTCAAATTGGAACAAAAGGATTATGAAGCAGTTAAACTTTACGATAAAACATTGAATTACAGGTCGGTAATTACAACAGGGGAAACTTTTTTGAACACATACCCAAATTCAAAATACAAGGAAGAAGTTTCTTATTTGAGAATTAAAAACTTAGCGTATGTCGCAAAAAATAGTGTTGACGATAAAAAAATCGAACGAATTGAAAAAACTTTAGAAAGTTATCGTAACTTTGTAAGCCAATTTCCAGAAAGTAAATACTTAAAAGAATTGGAAGGCATTCAAAAAACAATGCAAAACGAATTAAAAAACAATAAATAATTCCAAGTAATACGAATCGTATGAATTTTAAAAACATCCAAGCAGAACGTTCAACAATTACTCGTGATACAATTGATTTCGAGGAAAAAACTGGCAATATTTACGAGTCTATCGTTGCTATGTCAAAACGTTCAAACCAAATTTCTTCTGAATTAAAAGAAGAATTGACAAGTAAATTGCAAGAATTTGCTTCTTCAACGGACAATTTAGAAGAAGTTTTTGAAAATAGAGAACAAATTGAAATTTCTAAATTTTACGAAAAATTGCCTAAAGCAGTTGCAATCTCAATGACAGAAATGTTAGACGATAAACTTTATATCCGTAAACCGGAAGAAAATAAATAAAGAAATATGAAAGGGAAACGCATTCTTCTTGGAATTACAGGAGGTATTGCAGCATATAAAATTGCTTCCCTTATTCGCTTATTAAAAAAAAATGAGGCAGAAGTCAGATGTATAATGACTCCTGCCTCTTGCGATTTTATAAGTCCGCTAACGATATCAACTTTAAGTGAAAATCCAGTTTACATTGATTTTTGGAATCGACAAAATGGTGAATGGACAAACCATGTTGACCTAGCTTTGTGGGCAGATGTGTACCTGATTGCACCACTAACTGCGAATTCTTTAGCTAAAATTGCTCATGGTTTTTGCGATAACTTGTTAGGAGCGTGTTATCTTTCTGCAAAATGTCCCGTAATTGTGGCTCCAGCAATGGATTTAGACATGTACAGTCATGAAACCACAAACGAAAACCTGACATTACTTCAAAAAAGAGGAAATAAAGTGATTCCCGCAGAATCTGGTGACTTAGCAAGTGGTTTAGTTGGCCAAGGACGATTAGCGGAGCCAGAAAACATTTTTGCCTACCTCCAAGCTTTTTTTCAGAACCAACATTCGTTTGAAGGTCAAAAAGTACTAATTACTGCTGGTCCAACTATGGAAAACATTGATCCTGTACGATTTATTAGTAATCATTCTTCAGGGAAAATGGGTTACAAAATTGCGGAAAAATTCTTGGATGCTGGCGCTGAAGTTGTATTGATTAGTGGTCCAAGTCAAGAAAAATTGCATCACAAAAATTTGACTTTAATTCACATTGAAAGTGCTTTGGAATTGCTTCAAGAAGTAAAATCTCATTGGAAATCAGCAACAATTGGTGTATTTGCAGCAGCAGTTGCAGATTATCGCGTAAAAGAGCAAGCGACTCAGAAAATTAAAAAAAGTGAAGAGGAACTTACACTAACTTTGGTTAAAAACCCAGATGTGTTGCTTTGGGCAGGCGAATATAAGGCTGAAAATCAATATTTGGTTGGTTTTGCTTTAGAAACAACAAATGCACTTGAACACGCCAAGGCAAAAATTAAGAAAAAAAATCTTGATTTGATTGTTTTAAATACACTTGAAGATGATGGTGCAGGTTTTAAACATGATACAAATCGCATAGATTTGATTGATAAATACAATAAAATTACTAGTTTTGAGTTAAAAGACAAAAGCCTTGTTGCTCAAGATTTATTAAACTATATTTTAAACAAATAATATGAAATACATCGTACTATTCGCTTTTTTAAGTACTTTATTTTTAGGGAATTCACAAGAATTAAATTGCCAAGTAACTGTTTTGGTTGATAATCAAATCCCTGTTACAAGTGTTGAAAAAGAAGTTTTTGATCAATTAAAACAAACGGTTTTTGATTTGATGAACAACACCAAATGGACCAAAGATAAATTTAAAATAGAAGAGCGAATTAATTGCAATATTCAAATTCAAATATCTTCGATTCCAGCATCTGGAACGTATTCAGGATCAATTCAAGTCCAATCTACGCGACCCGCGTTTAATAGCAATTACAACTCAACAATTTTGAATTATCAGGATGAAAACTTGACCTTTGCTTTCTCACGAAATTCAATATTAATTTATGCTCCGAATCAATATCGTGACGAATTAACTTCTATTTTGGCATTTTATGCTTACTTTATCCTTGGTATGGATTACGATACTTTTTCGCCACAAGGAGGAACTCAATATTTCAACGAGGCACAGCAAATTGTTTCTTTAGCGCAATCGTCTGGTAGTCCAGGATGGGCATCAAGTGACAATAAAAAAAGAAACCGCTTTTACCTAGTTGATAATATTTTACATCAGTTGTTTGAGCCTTTGAGAACATGTTTGTACACTTACCATCGTGAAGGTTTAGATAAATTGAGTGAGAATCCAGAAAGTGCGAGAAAAAAAATGTACGAGGCCTTAAGCAGTTTAAATAAAGTGGTTTTATCACGTCCAAACTCAATAAATCTCCTAAATTTTGTTCAAGCAAAACAAATTGAAATCAAAAATATTTTTGTCGATGCCGAACAAACTGAAAAAAATGAAATAGTAAATTTACTCAAAAAGATAGACCCTGCGAATTCATCCAAATACCAAGAGATTCTAGATTAAACCAACTCTTTTTACAACAATTCAATGCTACAACAACTAAAGATTCAGAACTTCGCTCTAATTTCTAAATTAGAATTAAATTTTGAGAATGGTTTTACCGTTTTTACTGGTGAAACGGGTTCGGGAAAATCCATTTTACTCGGAGCACTCAATTTAATTTTGGGTGAACGTGCTGATTATTCCGTGATTCGTGACGCAAATGAAAAAACCATCGTAGAAGCCTACATTAAAATCAGTGAATACCAATTAGAATCCTTTTTCACAGCGAATGATTTAGACTTTTCAAACGAAATAATAATCCGAAGAGAAATTACAAATCAAGGAAAATCTCGTTCTTTCATAAATGATACGCCTGTGCAATTAAACTTGCTAAAGGAACTTGCAGAAAAACTTATACACATTCATTCTCAGCATCATACCTTAGAATTAAGGAATGAAAATTATCAATTAGACATTCTTGATTATTTGTCTGAAAGCATTTCCATTCGCAAAAATTTCAAGGCAATATTTATAGAATTTAGACAGCTAGCTAAAGAATTAGATACTAAAAAAGAAACTCTTTCAAAGGCACTTTTAGAAGAAGATTACATTAATTTTCAAATTCAAGAGTTAGAAAAATTGAATCTTGAAAAATTTGATTATTCGGAACTTGAAAAAGAGTTGGAACAAATTGAAAATGTGGACTTGATAAAAGAATCATTTTTCACTTTAAGCAGCGGAATATCAGATGAAAATCAGATTTTATCAAAACTAGTGATTATCAAATCTAATTTGGAAAAAAATAAAAATTTACATCCAAAATTGGAAGAATTTTCTGAAAGAATCAAAAGTATTAATTTAGAACTAAAAGATATTTCAGCTGAGGCAGAAGATCTAATTGAAGGTTTGAATGATAATCCTGAACGTAAATTCTTACTGGAAAACAGCATTTCATCTTATAATTCATTGTTAATCAAGCACAATGCTAAAAATCAAGAGGAACTAAATGAAATTTACTTAAGATTTGTAAATAATAGTTCCAAAACAAGTGACTTGAAACTTGAAATTGATTCTTTAGAAAAAAAATTGAAAGAAAGGGAACAAAAATTAATTTCTGAAGGAGAAAAATTGCATCAATCTCGAATCAAAAACAAGGAGAAGATTGAAAGAAATTTAGTTGAAATCTTACGTGAGCTAAAAATGGAAAATTCGAAAGTTCATTTTGAAATTGAAAAAACGCTTACTGCCAATGAAACTGGTTTTTCAAAAATCACATTAAATTTTAGTCCAAATAGTGGAATTTCTCCAAAACCCATCGATAAAGTTGCCAGCGGTGGAGAATTATCTCGTTTTATGTTGGCGATTCAACTTTTGATGTCAGAAAAGAAAAAATTACCGACCTTAATTTTTGATGAAATTGACACAGGTGTTTCAGGAGAAGTTGCCCAGAAAATAGGTGATTTACTCAAGAGAATGGGAAAAACACTGCAATTAATGGCTATTACGCACCTTCCACAAGTGGCAGCAAAAGGTCAAAATCATTTTAAAGTGAGTAAACAAGATTTGAAGGGAACAACCCAAACCGATGTGATTTCCTTATCAAAAGAAGAACAAATAATTGAAATTGCTCGATTAATGAGTGGAGAAATTATCAATGATGCCGCGATTTCAAATGCAAAAGAGTTAATGAATTAACTTAGCTCAATTCCTCGCCAAAAGTCAATAAATTATTGTCTGGATCAAGCAGAGCGAATTCCTTTTGCCCCCATGATTTAATTTCCAAGGGTGAATTTGGGTGAATTATCACTTTATTTGCAAGAAAATTGGCATACAAACTTTCAATCTGCTCGACACGAATATACACTTGCCCATAATTTTCGGGCGGATTCAAATCCTTAACCCAACTTGCAGCACAAATGTTAAAAAAGCACCTTTTTTTGTTAAAATTTGACTTAAAAAAGGTGAAAACCATTGCTTAG
>JBIKSI010000014.1:0-36014 GCA_044348665.1 Crocinitomicaceae bacterium | reverse complement strand
CCAAATATTCTGCCAATTCTACCCTTGAGAAATAATGTGTTGTTTCCAGGAGTTGTAATTCCAATTACCGTTGGACGCGATAAATCCATCAAATTGATTCAAGAGGCGAACAAAGGCTCCAAAATAATTGGCGTGGTTTCTCAAAAGAATCAAGATGAAGAATCGCCAGGCTTTGAGGATTTACATAAAATTGGAACTGTTGCCCAAATCATAAAAATGTTGAAAATGCCCGATGGAAGCACTACAGCTATCATTCAAGGGAAACGAAGATTTGAATTAGTGCAATCGATTCAAACGGAACCATATATCAAAGCAGAAATTAAATTGATTTCTGAAACAAAATACGACATCAAATCAAAGGAACTTGGAGCACTTTTTAAAACCATAAAAGATCAAGCACTCTCAATCATACGAGATAGTCCAAATATTCCATCTGAAGCTTCATTTGCAATTGGAAACATAGATAGTCCGACTTTTTTGGTGAATTTCATTGCTTCAAACATGAATGCAGATGTTTCTAAAAAACAAGTGATTCTGGAAGAACTTGACATGCGACGAAAAGCATTTAAAATTTTGAAACATTTGAACGAAGAAGCTCAGATGCTGAAAATGCAAAATGAAATTCAATCCAAGGTCAAACGTGATTTAGATAAGCAACAACGAGAATATTTCTTAAACCAACAAATTCGTCAAATTCAGGAGGAATTAGGAGACAATCCACAAGCTCAAGAAGTTGAAGAAATGTCAAAACGTGCCAAAAAGAAAAAATGGGACGAAAAAGTTGAAAAAATATTCAACAAAGAATTGACCAAATTGCAACGAATGAATCCGCAAGGTGCTGAATATACTGTGCAATTGAATTATTTAGATATGCTTTTGGATTTACCTTGGGGTGAATATTCTAAGGATAGCTTGGATTTAAAACGTGCTGAAAAAATTCTAAATCGTGATCATTATGGTTTGGAAGATGTAAAACGAAGAATTTTAGAATATTTAGCTGTTTTAAAACTTAAAAACGACATGAAATCACCAATTTTGTGTTTTTATGGTCCTCCAGGAGTAGGAAAAACGTCTTTAGGAAAATCAATTGCTGATGCATTGGGAAGAAAATACGTGCGCATGTCTTTAGGTGGTTTGCACGATGAATCTGAAATTCGTGGGCACAGAAAAACATACATAGGAGCGATGCCTGGACGTGTGATTCAAAACATTAAAAAGGCTGAAAAAGCAAATCCTGTTTTTGTATTGGATGAAATTGATAAATTAGGTAGAAGTAATCACGGAGACCCTTCCTCTGCACTATTGGAAGTGATGGATCCTGAGCAAAATAAGGAATTTTACGACAATTACATTGAAACAGAATTTGATTTGTCAAAGGTGATGTTTATTGCAACAGCAAATTCACTTTCTACCATTCAAGGACCATTGCGTGACAGAATGGAAATTATCGAGGTGAACGGTTATACTATTGAAGAAAAAATTGAAATTGCTAAAAACCACTTGATACCTAAGCAATTATTAGCGCACGGAATTACCAAAAAAGATTTCCAAGTTGACAAAACAACATTGGAACACGTGGTAGAAAATTACACCAACGAATCAGGAGTTAGAGGCTTGGACAAAATGGTTGCCAAATTAATTCGAAATCGAGCACGCCAAATTGCAATGGAAGAAAAATTCGAAGTGAAATTGCAAATAAAAGATCTTCATGGAATTTTAGGAATTGGTCGCTCGAAAACAAAGTATTTAAACAACGATGTGGCTGGAGTTGTAACAGGTTTAGCTTGGACTAGCGTCGGTGGTGACATTTTATTTATTGAATCTTCCATCACAAAAGGAAAAGGTAAATTGACCTTAACCGGAAATTTGGGAGATGTAATGAAAGAATCTGCGGTGATTGCTTTGGAATTTTTGAAAGCACATTCTCAATGGATTCATTTAGAGCAAGAAATTTTCGACAATTATAATGTTCATGTGCACGTACCAGAAGGTGCAACACCAAAAGATGGACCAAGTGCAGGAATCACCATGTTAACTTCTTTGGCTTCTGTTTTTACGCAACGAAAAGTGAAGAAAAACCTTGCCATGACAGGAGAAATAACACTTCGTGGAGATGTGTTACCTGTTGGTGGAATCAAAGAAAAAGTCTTGGCAGCAAAAAGAGCTTCCATTAAGGAAATTATTTTGTGTGAGCAAAACCGAAAAGACATTGAAGACATCAGAGCGGATTATTTAACTGGTTTAAAATTCCATTATGTAACTTCAATGAAAGAAGTTTTAGAACTTGCATTAACGAAAGAGAAAGTTATTGACGCAATCGAAGTTAAATTACCAAAAACAGTCGTAAATTAAATCACAATGTTAAAATCAATCCTAATTATTTCAAGTGTTTTTTTACTTTTTTCTTGTGGGGGAAATACAGAAAATAGTTCCTCAGCAGTAGAAAATAAACAAGAAAGCACAAGTGAAAAATATGCTGAATTGGATAAAGGCAAAGCAGAAGATTGGTTAGTTAAGGCTCTTGAAAAGTTTTTCGAAGAAGAACAGTCTTACTCCATTTTCACAAGAGAATATGTTGATTACAAGGCAGATGCAACGGCTGTTGGTTACGATGATGGTTTGACGGAAGAGGAATTTAACACAAAATGGAGTTCAAAATTCAACACGAAATATGCTGGATTAGGAAATGGATTTTTGATTTCAGCACAAGATTGGAGTAAAATCATAGTGACCAATTGCGAATTCAAGAAACAAAAAGATTCAGTTTTGTATTTTGATGTTATTCTTACTGACAAGGATTTTAAAGAGGATTACAAACGAGAAATTCATGTAATTGAAAAAAATGGAAACTTCTTAATTTCCGATGTTTTGGAATATTAAATGAGCATGCAAAGCAGAAAACTTCTTAGTCAGCGTCATCCAATCTTATACTTTCTAGCTGTTCGATTTAGACGTTTAAATAGATATAAAAGCTGGATTTTAGATGAGAAAAAATATGCTAAAAGCAAATCTTCCGAAATTTTACCTTACAGAGTAAAAAAACATAAATCGATTTTACTAAGAAAATTAGGTGATGTAGACATGCAATTGCAAGTAAATAAAGTTACCAACTTAAAAATTGCAGCAAAAAAAATTGATGGAATCTTAATCAAGCCTGGCGAAACATTTTCCTTCTGTAAAACCGTGGGTCGTCCAACAAAACAAAAAGGTTATTTGCCCGGACTAGAATTATCTTTTGGCAAGGCTGTATCTGGCATTGGCGGTGGAATTTGCCAAATTGCGAATTTACTCAATTGGATGATTCTTCATAGTCCGCTTACAATCGTTGAAAAATCACAACATTCTTTTGATCCTTTCCCTGATGAGGGACGAATTTTGCCCTTTGGAAGTGGAGCTGCAATTTTCTACAATTATGTGGATTATCAATTCACAAATAATACAAATGCAACTTTTCAAATCAATCTTTGGTTCACCGATTCCAGCCTTGAAGGTGAATTAAAATGCGATGAGAATTTACCCTACTCCTACCACGTTTTTGAGCAGGATCATGAATTCCTTAAAATGGATGATACTTTTTACCGCAAAAATGAAATTTGGAGGAAAATTGTTTCTAAAAAATCTGGCGATACCATTAATACAGAACTAATGACAAAAAACTTTGCTCGAGTGACTTACATTCCTGAAAATTTTAAGGAAATTCAGAAAATGGAGTATTTTTTTGATTGATCTCATATCTACCACTGAAAACAATTTACCAAAAAATCTATTTTCAGTTCTTTTTCATTGCCAAAAAGAACCAAAAGGCTAGTGCTTGAAAACGCATCTACCTTTCTACAAACGACGCTAAAAAATCAAAACTCGCTGCACTCAAACACTTGATTTTTTTTCGCTTACTTTTTGTGAAAGGTGCCAGATTTACGTTTTCTAGGCACAATTGAATGGACAGATGCATTTTATTGGTTAAATTATCATTTACTGGTAAAAGTTAGGTTAATCAATGAAGTTTTTCAATAAAAATGAACACCATTAACCGAAATAATCTTAATGTGAGAACAATTCTTTACTTTTCTTTACCGGACAACAATGAAAAAAGTACAACAAATCAAATCAATTCAAAATCACCTTCGTTATTACTTCATTTTCAAAGGTAAATTTCAAAAAATAAACACCTTTTTGAAAGTTATCTAAATCAATTTCTGTATTAGATTTTTTATTTAAGTAAAGTAACTCTTTACCTTGATAATCAATCATTTTTAAATCAAAAAATTGTTCTGATTCAATCGCTAAAAAATTGGAAGTTCTTTTCAATGTTACAAGTTCATTCAATTCATTTTTTTTTTGACCAAGGCTACTTTCTTGAAAAAGCCATTGATAGGCAGCATGAAATTCTCTTTTCCAAAACCATTCTGAATGTTGTCCGTCAGCCTTAATGACAGTATTTATTTGGTTTTCCTCAAATTGCGCATTTATCAAAGTACTTACCATTTGATTGATGTCCGGAACCATTCCTGCAGATTCTCCAGAACCCGCAACAAAGTAGATTCTTGTTCCATCTTCTCTCGGATTTTGGGTGACGTGGGTATAAACTTGATTTGAAAACCAAAAAGAAGGTGAAAAAATTCCCAATTTTGAAAAAACGTTTTGATATTCTATTCCGCCGTAAAAAGAAATTAATGCCCCCATGGAACTGCCAATCAAAGCACTGTTTTGGCGGTCAGATTTCGTTCTGAAGTTAGCATCAATGTATGGTTTCAAGGTGTTTACAATAAATTCCATGTACAAATCGCCATCTCCTCCACCATAGGTTGCATTTACCCATGGCGAATATTCATCAATTCTACTTGCACCTCCATTATCAATCCCCACGACAATTGCACCATAATCACCTTGATTAAACAATAAATTCATGCTTTCATCTACTTCCCATTCTCCTGAAAATGAATAAAATGCATCAAAAATATTCTGACCATCTTGCATATAAATTACTGGATAATCTTTAATTGAGCTGGAATAATCAGGTGGCAAATAAATCCAAATTTTTCTACTTGTATTCAGTTGCGGAATCGAAAAGTTTTCAGACAATACGCTCACATTAGAAGCTGCAGTATGTTGACTTTGTCCGTCACAATAATCTCTCCAATTGGCAACTTGAAGTGTAACAGTCATGTCTGCATTAACAGTATACGTTCGATCAGACATTTCCTGACAGTTGGCATCTTTTTCAACCATCAAAAAACTTCCTTTCGTAAATTTGAAAGCAATTGCTCCACTCACTTCAAAAACGATTGAATAATTGCCGTTACCTTGATTTGTCATCAAATAATTGGCGTTTGCAGGATCCCAAGAGTTGAATGTCCCTGCTAAATAAATATTATCAGCTGCATTCGCATAATTAGGTACTTGATTTACATTTACGGTGAACTGAAATGCGTTTAAAATGCCGCAAAAAAACAAGGAAAACAGAATAAGTAGATTTTTTTTCATGCCATTTGTTTTTGTCAAAGTGATAAAGGTAAAGCATTTTGATTAGAAATGAAAATCTGAAAGGAAAATAATGTTAATTTCGATTTATTTCATTAATGCTTTAACATTCTAAATTAGTCATCAAGAACTAACAACTAACTACTCATTAAAAACTAACAACTAGTTAAAAAACCATTCTCGCCTTTGCGCTTACACTTTGATCTGCAAAAATTCCTTTTTGATACATAAAATTTCCAGCAATTGCAATCATTGCCGCATTATCAGTACAATATTCAAATTTTGGAATATAAGTTTTCCATCCTAATTTTTCGCCCGTTTCCTGAAGTCTTGCTCTCAATCCAGAATTAGCTGAAACGCCTCCAGCGATTGCAATATGTTTGATATTCAAATCCTTGGCAGCCATTTCTAACTTAAAAAATAAACTATCTAAAATTGCCTTTTGAACCGAAGCACAAATGTTCACTAATTCTTCTTTAATAAAATCAGGATTTTTTTTCACTTCTTTCTGAATGAAGTATAAAATCGACGTTTTTAAGCCACTAAAACTAAAGTCATAAGCAGGCATTCTAGATTTTGAAAACTCAAATTTCATAGAATCACCTTCTTGAGCATATTTATCAATTAACGGACCACCAGGATATGGCAATCCCAAAATTTTAGCAGTTTTGTCAAATGCTTCACCTGCCGCATCGTCGATGGTTGAACCGATAATTTCCATTTCTAAATATCCCTTGACCAACACTAGTTGTGTATGTCCTCCAGAAACTGTCAAACAAATAAATGGAAAGCTCGGTTTTTCCTTGAGTATTCCGGTCTCAGTCGAGGTTTCATCAATAAAATGAGCCAAAATATGTCCGTACATGTGATTCACCTCAATCATCGGGATATCAAGTCCCAAAGAAAGTCCTTTTGCAAAAGAAGTTCCAACTAGTAAGGAACCCAATAAACCTGGACCACAAGTAAAAGCAATGGCATCGATATTTTTTAAGGAAATTCCTGCTTTTTTAAGTGCTGCATCAACAACCGGAACAATGTTTTGCTGATGTGCGCGTGAAGCCAGCTCCGGCACTACGCCACCATACAATTCATGAACCTTTTGACCAGCAATTACATTGGACAGAATGGTACTATTTTTGAGTATTGCAGCAGAAGTGTCATCACAAGATGATTCAATTCCTAAAATTATAGTTTGATTGTCCAACACTTTTATTATTTTTGTATTCTAAATGTCAAAATTAATCAAAATATTCATTCGTTTCATCGGGATAATTCTCGAATGGGCATTAATTGTGGTCATTTTCTTCGCATTTGCAATTCGAAGCTCCAAATTCCAAACTTATTTAGGCAAGCAAGCAACTGCTTATTTGTCAAAAGAATTAAAAACAAAAATCTCCATAGACAAAGTTGATATCTATTTCTTTGACAAAGTTGCCCTAGACGGTGTTTTTATTCTTGATAAACAAAAAGATACTTTAGCTGACATAAAATCTGTTTTTGTTACCTTAAATTCCTTTGATTCCAAAAAAAATAGTTTGGATTTGAAAGAAATCAATTTAAAAACAGGGAATGTAAAATTGTATCGCGATAAAAAAAATGGAGAATTTAATTTCCAATTTATAAGCGACTACTTTGCTTCCAGCGACACAAGTGCTTCTGAACCAATGGAATTGAAATTCCGAAAAATTAAATTGACACAGGTAAATTTTAAATACGACGATTTTAGAAAACCTTTCTCAAATTATGGAATTGACTATGATCACTTGTTTTTCAGAAATTTATATTTGACTACTGGAAATATCAATATTCTAAAATCTGGTGGTATCGAAAGTTACATCAGACACATTTCCTTCCGAGAAAAATCTGGTTTTGAATTGGATAAATTTTCAGGAAAAGTTGCATTTGACAATAAAGGTTTAAGAATCAACTACCTTACAATTTTTACTCCGAAGTCAAAAATGTACTTTTCAAAATTGCACTTAAACATTGATAAACCTGAGGATTTCAATGAGTTTGTTGACAAGGTTGTTTTTGATGTGGAAATGAAAAAAAGTCTGATATCCCTTGATGACATTTCCATTTTTGCAACAGCATTAGAAGGCATGAAGCAAAAAATTGTGATGCAAGCAACAATAACAAAACACATCAAGGATTTAAAAATTGCGAATTTAGATTTAAGTACCGGTAAAAAAACAAAATTACGAGGAACCTTCAATTTACCTGATTTTAGAGAATTTGAAAAATCATTTTTTAATGAACGAATTGAATATGCTTATATCGATTTGAATGACATCGAAGCCGTTTTATTACCTGTTTCTTCAAAGGAAAGAAATATAAAATTGGACCAAATGGTTAAAAAATTGAATTACGTTTCCATGAAAGATTTTCGATTAGATGGTGTTTATTCAAATTTCGTTGTAAAAAGTGATGAAATTAAAACCCAATTGGGTGGACTCAATTTAGATCATGGAATTATGTTTACAGAAAAAGCGAATTCCTATACTTTTGAAAAATCTTATGCTTCCGAATACGATGTGAAAATTGATTCTTTTCAACTCGGAAATTTCATTTCCAACAAAGACATTGGAGTACTTTCCGGACAATTTTTCTTAGAAGGTGAAATCTTTTCATCTGGAAAAATTGACTTCAATTCCATACAAGGAGACCTAAAACGCTTTGACTACCTCGATTATACTTACAGAGACATCGAAATAAAAGAAGGAGCATTTGTTGACAATGTTTTTGAAGGAAAAGTTGATATTGGTGATGATAATTTAAATTTAACATACAACGGTCTTTTAGACTTCAACACAAAACAGCATTTTAAATTTGACATTGATATTACAGAAGCAGTTCTTGATAATTTGAACCTTTCAAAAGTTAACAACACCGTTTTAAAATCCTCATTTTCAGTAAATATATCTGGAACAAATTCTAGTAATTATTCAGGTGAAATTACCTTAGATGGATTGTTATATAACGAAGGAGACAATAAATTTGAAGTTCCGTCGATGGTCATAAGAATGAACCGCAGCGAAATGCAAGACATCCTATCAATCACGAGTGATTTGGTGAATGCAAGTGTAAAAGGAAAAGTCGATTTTGCAACCGTTGGAGATGAAATTAATAATCAGTTTTCCGCCATTTTACCTGCAATATTTAAAGCAAAAGCAATAAAAAAATCTGCAATAAAAAATAAATTTGATTACTTGGTAGAATTCAACGAAGTCAATGAGTTTTTTAACATCTTTGCACCAGGTTTAAAAATCGCTCCGGGATCACGAATAGATGGATTCTACGATGCCGCTAAAAGCGATTTCATGATGAATTTCAATTCAAGTAAAATTAGTTATAACGACATTGTTCTAAATGACTTGAAAGTTGAACAATTAGTGAATAAATCAAATTTAGATGCAATTTACACCGTAAGTCGATTTGCTTTAAATGACTCGATGTATGTTGACAATGCAAAATTCACTGCAAATGGTGTCAAAGATGAAATCAATTCGGAACTTCGCTGGAATCCAGGTACTTTAAATGAAACATTTTTCTCTTGGAAAACAATTGTAAACGACCTAAACAGTTTCTTTTTTAACATCAATCCATCTTATTTCGCAATTCGGGAACACAAATGGGAAATTAACGATAACTCCCAAGTGTTATTGGCACCAAATGACATTCAGATTCAAAACTTTAGAATGCAGCGAGATAACCAATTTGTGACCATTGATGGTTGTATTTCAGAACAAAATGAGGATATCTTGAAGTTAGACATCAATGCACTGCAGTTGGAGGATTTCACTTCATTATTTGGACTTCCTATTAAAATTCAAGGTGAACTAAACGGAGTAGCAAGTGTTTCAGATCCTTTTCAGGATATTTCCTTTACAAGTGATGCTGCAATTCGTGATTTGTTCATCGATGGAGCAGAAGTTGGAGACATCAATCTCAAAGGAGCTTGGGGGAAAGCATCTGAAAGTATTGATTTAAGTGGAGAATTATTTTATAAAAAAGCTAAAACCTTTAATTTTGATGGTAGCTATTACCTTGCGCGAGAAAAAAACAGCCTAGATTTTGACTTAAATTTTGACTACACCGATTTACAATTCACCAATGCCTTTATGGATCCACAAGTGGTTTCAGGTTTGCGAGGATTGGTTGATGGAGACTTAAAAATTACTGGAACGCCTGAGGAACCTGTTATGGAGGGAG
Source organism: Crocinitomicaceae bacterium (assembly GCA_044348665.1). Taxonomy (GTDB): domain Bacteria; phylum Bacteroidota; class Bacteroidia; order Flavobacteriales_D; family Crocinitomicaceae; genus M2408. The sequence goes on along the minus strand of JBIKSI010000014.1, from coordinate 26,321 downwards.
CAATCAACCTTATGGGTGGAAATGCAAAAGTTGAAATGTTTGGCGTAAACTTTGGTTTTAGCGGTGAAATTTATGCTGACAAAGATGGTATTTACATCGATAACATGCCTTTGATGGATGAAGATGGAAATACTGGTTCTTTGATTGGAACCGTGTACCATCAAAATTTCGCCAATTGGAACTTTGATTTAGCCTTCAATTTAAGTGATGATGCATATGCTTTGAACAACTTAAATAAAAATCAAGATTTAGATCGCTTTTTGGTTATGAACACACAATATAAGGAAGGTGAAATTTATTTTGGGAAGGCTTATGTAACGGGGAATGCCAATATTTTTGGTTACGCTGAAAACCTTTATATTGATGTGAATCTTGAAACAAAAAAAGGTACCACCATCAATTTCCCAATGTATGGTACTGGAGATATTGAGGAAGATAAATTTATCACATTTACACCAAAAAGTAACTCAGGACAAAACAATCAGCAACCAAAAATTGATTTCACTGGAGTAAGTATGGGACTGAATTTCAAGGTTACTCCTGATGCCGAATTAAAAATTATTTTTGACGACAATTTAAAAGACGAAATCATTGCCAAAGGTGAAGGAGACATCGCGATTAAACTGGACGATATCGGGGATGTCGAAATGATTGGAGATTTTACAATAAGTGATGGAAGTGTTTACAACTTCGTGATGCCACCAGTAAAACAGCCATTTATCATCGAAAAAGGAGGAACAATTGTTTGGACAGGAGATCCAGTGAATGCGCGTCTAAACCTACGAACATACGCTTCCATCGAAACAACTTTGGCAGAAATAAATCCAAATATTGAATCTTCAAGTTCCTATCAAAGTAAGGAAGTGAAATGTTATTTGAACCTGACTGAAACCCTTCTAAACCCACTTATTACATTTGATATTCAAGTGCCAAAAGCGAGTGAAAGTGAAACAGTGTCCTTAAATCGTATAAAAGGGAATCAAGACGATTTGAATAAACAATTCTTCTCTCTTTTGTTAGTTAAAAAATTCCAACCTATCGATGGGAAAGTTTCAGCTGGTTCGGGCGCTGCATTAGATTTGGTTTCTGGTCAAATTAATGAAATTCTTGGTAAAATGTCAAGCGACGTCAAACTCAAAGTGGGATTAACAAGTGATGTAAAAACCTTCGACGTCTCGAAAAACTTATACAATGATCGTTTAATCTTAAAAACGAGTGTTGGAGTTGAAAGTGCCAATTCTCAAAATCAAAGTTCTTTCATTGGTGATGTAAATTTGGAATATTTGATTAACGAAGACGGAACGTTTAGAGTAAGTATTTTTAACGAGTCTAACGATAACACCGTTATTCAAGAAAAAAACTTAGGCCAATTTACACAAGGAGCCGGTTTAAATTACCAAGAAGATTTTAATAATTTCAGAGATTTTAAAATGGCGCAATATTTCTTGGACATTTTTAGAGAAAGTGAGAAAAAACGTTATCCAATTAAGAAAAAACGCCAACAAAAGGACATTCCAACTGAAACTCAAAAAACTATTTCAAAACCGGATGAAGAGTGATTTTTATTTGTTAATTTTGCACTCGCTAAAAAAAAATATTTTAAATTTTAATATCTTGGCATAATTTTAGATATTTGCATAATCAAAAACATAAAATGAAATTAATAATAGCTTTGTTTACACTTGTTTCAATAACAAGTTTCGCGCAAGAAAAAACGACTGACGCTAAATCACAAGGGATTTTAGATAAGGTTTCCGCGAAAATGAAAGATTACAAATCTTTTTACATCGAGTTTAGTGCATCCATCAAAAATACTTCTTCAGGAGTGAACGAAACAGAAATCGGAAAAGGTTGGGTGAAAGGAAGTAAATTTTATGCTTCTTACGGCGACAACACAATCATTTCTAATGGGACAAAAACTTGGACGGTTGTGAAAGAAGAGAAATCTGTTTACGAATCTGATGCGAGCAGTGACGACGATGAGTCAATCAATCCTAAAAAATTGATGACAATCTGGGAAACTGGTTTCAAAAACAAATACGAGAAGGAAGAAACTTTGAACAACGAAAAAGTACACGTCATCTATTTATATCCAAAAAATCCTAAAAAAGTCGATTACCACACAATTATTTTGTACATTTCTAAAGATGATTTAGAATTGAAAAAAGCAATCATGAAATCAAAAGACGCAACAACAATGACTTATTCTTTAACAAAGTTTACTGCAAACGCAAGTGTTGAAGATAGCAAATTCGTTTTTGATTCTAAAAAATACCCTGGATACACAGTTATCAAAGACTAAAAATAGACTTTTTTAAAAACATTCTGAATCCGTTCATTTATTTGAGCGGATTTTTTTATACTTTAGCTTTTTTAAATCGAAAAACTTGAAAGGATTTTTCTTCATATCAATTGTACTAAGTTCCTTTTTTGGATTTAACCAAGATTTACTTGAGAGTGATAAATTGCCTCCTGAAGTTTTACTGCAAAATCTAATCAAATTTGAGTCCTTATCAGGAAAAGAAAAAGATTTAATGTTCTATTTAGAGAATTATTGCAAGGAACAAGGTTTACATACTAAACAATTTTCTCAAAACAACATCAACTTTAATTTTACTGCCTCCCTCTACCCGCTTGAACTTGGAAAACCAAATATTATTTTTCAGAGTCATTTGGATGTTGTTCCTGCCGAAGATTCAGAAAACTGGAATCATGCACCATTCGAAGCATTAATTATTCAAGATACACTTTTCGGTCGCGGTGCAATCGATTGTTTAGGTTTGGCAGTCATGCAATTATATTCCATTTTTGACTATGTTGAACTTGCAAAAACAAAAGATTTACCTTACAACATTACTTTTTTAGGACTTTGCGAAGAAGAAAATAGTGGGAATTTTGGTGCAAAATACATGGTGGAAAATCACTTGAAAGATTTAAATCCTTTAATTGTTTTTGGAGAAGGTGGTTCTGGACTTACGAATTTGGTTCCTTCCAAGCCAGAGCAAGAGGTTTTTGGAATTTCCATTGCTGAAAAAAGTTCACTTTGGCTAAAATTAGAAGTAAACAAAAAAACGGGTGGTCACAGTGCCGTTCCTTCCGACTTATACGCTAACAAACGTTTAATCAAATCATTAATCAATTTATTAGACCAAAAAAGAGAAGTGAAATTTAGTAAAATTTCTCGGCAAATGTTCAAGGATCTAGGAGAAATTGAAGGTGGAACACGTGGTTTTGTAATTAAACACATCAATTGGATTTTATTTTGGCCTTTCGTAAAAAAATATTTTCGCGAAGGAGAGATTTTTAATGTCTTGGTACAAAACACATTTGTGATTACCGACATGGGAACATTAAATTCAGACGCAGTAAACCAAATTGGAAAAGGAGCGTATGCAATTTTGGATTGTCGCCTCTTACCTGGAACCGACAAAAAGAAATTTATCCGAAGAGTACAATTTGCCGTTGGTTTAAAAGTTGATATCAGCATTTTATCTGAAAGTCCAAATACTGCTGCTTCTCCAATTAATGATTACTTTTATTTGATGCAAGAATCATTAAAAGAAGTGTATCCAAAAAGTATTTCGAGTCCGATATTATTTCCTGCATCCACAGACAACAATTATTTCAGACAATACAACATTCCGTGTTATGGAATTATTCCTTGTATCATTAACCGAAAATCTTTGGACGGAATTCATGGAGTAAATGAAAATATTCCGGTAAAAAGCGTTTATTCGGGAATTGATGTGTATACAAAATTAATTGCTAAGACATTAAAAACTGCACCATAATCAATTAGTTTATTCCCGAAAGTTTCAACTTATTCGTGTTTTTTTAGAAGCTTTTTCCTGCTGTTCGCTTTATCTTTAAAAAACAATTAAAATGCTGGCTTCGAGAGCCTCAGCCATCATTTTATTTTTTTAAAGGATGCCGCTTCCATCAGGGCTAGCGATTAATTGTAAAATTATCAGTTTACTTCAAAATCAAAACCTTCCTTTAATTTCTAAGACCTAAATCTTCACAATTCGAATCACTTGATTCATGTCCTTTAATCTTAAAAAATAAATCCCTTTTTCAATTTTTGATGTATTTAAACTCAGTTTTGAATTTTCTATATTCATTTCAATATCAACTATTTTTCCTTGATTATCAAAAAATTGAATGTTGTCTAATTTTACATACTCAACTAAAGTAACAAATAGTTCCTCTTCAAATGGATTTGGGTAAACTGTAATTTCTTGATTATTCAATTCTTCAGTTCCAACAGAACTAATGAAAGCTTCAACTGTTTCCGCCCAAATGCTATCTGCCCATTCAGGATGGTCAATAAATGGATTTCTGTTGTTTTGGTAGTCGTAATAAATTACGTTATTTCGATTAATTTCCTTTGTACTTACTGGATCGTTGTGATGCCAAGTCAAAAGTACATTCAATTGCCAAGGCAGTATTGTTGACTTATTGGTAGCAGCAGAAGTTGACCAAGCAGCATCTTCAGTATAATAACGTGTACTCATATAAAAATAATTTCTTGCCAAATCACCTTTATATTCATCAATTGGTTCAAAAACAGCTCCAGAAAAACCCAAACTTACAGAAAAACCTAATTTGCTCCCGTTTGTACTCGTATAATTTGCAACTTCTACATCCCCATAAGGATAATTTCCTCGTTCTCCGTTCACTTTTCCATCAGTTGGCATTACATGAAATAAGTCTGATTGTGGTCCATTAGAACTTGAAAACCAACTTTGTGGCCACGTATGTTCTCTGTTGTAACAATCACCTTCAACTGCATAAGAACCACATTGATCGCCAGAGTTAAAACTGTAATAATAAGCAGCAGTTCCTCCCGGTACATCAGAATAAATATCCCAAACTTTTCCAGTCGACATTTTGTCTGTATCAAAATAGGCATCATGCAAATTGTTGTAGGAAATAACCGTATGATTATCAATGATGTTGTGCAAAGCAACTTTCAAAGCGTCACCACTTAATCCTTGCGCTGCATTGTAATATCCTGCCGGAATTTGTGCAAAAACAAAACTTGGAATTGCGAATAGAATGGTAATGATTTTTTTCATATTAATAAAGTTTTAGAACTTTTTTTAGCATAAAAAAGGGCTTAAAATCTTAAGCCCTTTTAATTAAACGCTTATAATTATTTAATAGTTCGCAAGTTCAATTAGAGCGTCAACAAATCTTTTCCTTGGTAAAAAGTTATCTTCTAATTGTCCAACAAAAGGAATTGGCGTATCCAATGAGGCAACACGTTTTACAGGTGCATCCAATTGTGTGAAACAATTTTCGTTGATGATTGAAACCAATTCACCTCCTATTCCACCGGTCAATGAATCTTCATGTAAAACAATCACCTTCCCAGTTTTTCTTACCGAGGTAAAAATTGCATCAGTATCTAATGGAGACAATGTTCTTAAATCGATAATATCCATTGAGATTTCAGGGTGATTTTTTGCTGCATCAAGTGCCCAATGAACTCCCATTCCGTAAGTGATAATTGAGATTTCATCCCCTTCTTTCACAGTTCTTGCTTTACCAATTTCAACAGTAAAAAAATCATCGGAAACATCTTCACGGATTGAACGGTATAAATTTTTATGTTCAAAATACATTACTGGATTTGGATCTTCAATAGCTGCTGCCAACAATCCTTTTGCGTCTTCTGGAAAGGCTGGATATACAATTTTTAATCCTGGAGTATGAAAAAACCATGCTTCGTTACTTTGAGAGTGGAATGGTCCTGCGGCAGAACCTGCTCCTGTTGGCATTCTCACAACAACATCAGCGTTTTGACCCCATCTCCAATGCATTTTAGCTAAATTGTTTACGATTTGATTGAATCCACAGGTTACAAAATCTGCGAATTGCATTTCAACAACTGCTTTCATACCAGCAATGGATAAACCTAAACCTGCACCAACAATTGCCGATTCACAAATTGGCGTATTTCTTACACGCCCCTTTCCAAATTCTTCAACAAATCCTTCCGTAATTTTAAAAACTCCACCGTATTCAGCGATGTCTTGTCCCATAATTACTAAATCATTGTGCTTTTGCATCGATTGTCTTAAACCATCTTGAATCGCATCAATAAAACGTTTTTCTGTTTTATTCGAACTTGGAGCGACAACATTTTGTTGGTAAGGAGCAAATAAATCTTCATACTCTTGCTCCGTATTTGGAACAATAATTTCTTCAGCAAATGCTAAATCTAATCCAGCTTGGATTTCATCTTTAATTTCAGCAGTAATTTCATTTACTTTTGCATCGTCCAAAATAGAAATTTCTCTTAGGAACTTTTCATAATTCGTAACTGGATCTTTTTTTGCCCATTCATCTTGAATTCCGTCTGGGTAATACTTGGTTCCAGAAGCCTCTTCATGACCACGCATTCTAAATGTCATGCATTCTAATAAAAATGGTCTTGGTTTTTGGCGAATTGAACTTGCTATTTTACGAATAGTAGAAATTACGTCCAAAATATTGTTTCCATCAACTTGAAATGCATCCATTCCGTAACCAATTCCTTTGTCGATAAATTGTTTACATCTAAATTGCTCATTACTAGGAGTTGACAATCCCCAAGCGTTGTTTTCAATCGCGAAAATCACTGGTAAATCCCAAACAGAAGCTACATTCAGTGCTTCGTGAAAATCTCCTTCACTTGCACCGCCATCACCTGTAAAAACTATAGTCGCTTTTTTGGAATCATTTAAAACAGAAGCCAAAGCAACACCATCAGCCAAAGCCAATTGTGGACCAAGATGGGAAATCATTCCTACAATCTTGTGCTCCTTAGAACCAAAATGAAATGAACGATCACGTCCTTTTGTAAAACCAGACATTTTTCCTTGAAATTGCGCAAAAAGTCTATTTAGTGGAATTCCACGAGTTGTGAAAATACCCAAATTACGGTGCATTGGAAACAAATATTCGTCATCATTCATCGCCAAAGCAGCACCTACGGAAATTCCTTCTTGTCCCCAACCTGAAAACCATTTTGAGATTTTCCCTTGACGTAATAAAATCAACATTTTTTCCTCAATCAAACGAGGTTTAAGAATTGCTTTATATATCGAAACTAATTCCTGATCCTCAAAACCACTTCTGTCGTATTGAATTTGTCTTTTTTCTAATGTTTCCATTTCTTATTCAGATTTAAGACTAAAAGACTTAAGACAAAAGACCTTTTAAATGATTTAAAAATCTATTTGCTCAACTCTTTTAGTTTTTCTATTTTTTCCTATAATCTAGTGACCTCCTGCGTCTTCTATCTTATGTCTATTGTCTACTGTCTAATGTCTATTATCTTATGTCTAATGTCTATTATCTTATGTCTAATGTCTATTATCTAATGTCTATTATCTTATGTCTAGTGTCTATTTCAAAGTAAAACTATCTGAACCAATCAACTGACCATCACAGAAAATTTTCACTTTATAATTTCCTTTCACTGCTTCTTCACCACCAAGGTCGTAAAAAATTGCCAAATCGATGCTTTGATTGTTGTAATCAATTTCTTTTCTATCAGAATAAGCAATGCTTCCTAAATCAGTATTTACAACATAAGAAGATTTTGTTTGCAAGGTTCTTCCCTCCGGGTTAATGATTTGCATGTAAACAGTTTTTCTTCCTGCTGGAGTCAAAGGATTTTCAGAAATTGTGAAACTAGATTTTATTTGCACACAATTTTTTGCTTTAGTCGTCGCTTCTGTTGTATTGTTCAATTTCAATTTTAAACCGCCAGAACTAAAACTGAATGCTTGCAATTTTGAACCTTTTTTCACTTGCGCAGCATTTGTTTCCGCTTCAGTTTTGTATTGATCTCTTTCTGCTGAAGTTTGATTTAACTGCGTTGTTTTTGTTGTTAAATCAGATGTCAACTGAATATTTAATGTATTCAAAGAATCGATTTGTTTCACATAACCTTTCATGATGTTTCGTAAAGTTTCGTTTTCTTTTTTCAAGGTGAAAATTTCACGTGCAGAAAGTTTTTTATTTCTGTTAATTTGATCCAATAAACCTTGAATTTTTTGTTTTTGGATGTTCAAACTGTCAGATTTCGTCTTATCTTTTTCAATTAATTGATCATAAATTTCCAACATGTTCATGAAATCTTTTTTCAAGTCATTGGTCATACTTCCGTCAGCAACTCGAGAAGACAGCATGTCATTCATTCCTTGCATATCAGCTTCCAACTCAGTATTCGCATTTTTTAATGCATTAATTTCTTTATTTTTAGTAGAAATTTGATAAGCCATGTAAGCTAATGCACCCAATAACACAATTATTATTAGCAAATAAATTCCGTTGGCACTACTTTTCTTCGGTTTTTCTTCAAATTCTGACATATTTTTTCGTTTTAAAGTTAATTTTAAGCAAAGATAGTTAAGTTCTTAATTTTTTAATACTATTTTGTGAAAAATTTTGATAAGTAATCGGTCTCAAGAATCTAAGAATGGCATCTTTTCCTACTGCAGTGAATCTTGAATCACTTGTAGCTGGAAATGGACCGCCATGATTCATTGCCTGACAAACCTCAACTCCGGTGGGAACAGAATTGAAATTCAATCTCCCCACTTTTTGTTGTAAACTATTAATAAACAGATTATTACTTTCAAATTCAACTTCGCTCATGAATACTGATCCTGTCAATTGACCCTTCATTACTTTTGCAATTTGAACAAATTCTTGATCATTTTCAAGTTCCACTATTAAGGTAAAAGATCCAAAAACTTCTTCTTGAAAATCTTCATTTTTAAGAAAGTTTTTACTCGAAATTTTGCATAAAACTGGTTTAATGTGATTGATTTTCGAACTTTCTCCATCAACAAGAGCTGAAACTTCCTTTTTTGATGTTATTTTGTTCTTATTATGTTGATAATTTGCAAAAATGTTTGGGTGCAACATCGCTTGTTCTTCTACCTTTTCAAGGGACGCAAATAAATGATTGATAAATAGCTTTGAATTTTCAGATTTAACCAAAAAAATCAATCCAGGATTGGTACAAAATTGTCCAGCGCCCAATGAAATTGAATTGGAAATTAATTGCACTAAATGTTGATTTTCTTCAAAAGCAGATTCAAACAAAAAAAGTGGATTTACGCTTCCCATTTCTGCAAAAACTGGAATTGGTTCAGGACGGTTTTGAGCCAAACGAAAAATCGACATTCCACCTCTTAAACTGCCGGTAAAACCAATAGCTTTAATTCTTTTGTCCAGAATTAGTTTTTGTCCTAGTTCGATTCCTACAGCATTCAAATTAGAGAAAACGCCATCTGGAATGTCACAAATCTTTGCAGCTTCTATTACCAATTGCGCTACCAAATCTCCAGTACCAGCGTGCATTGCGTGACTTTTTACAATCACAGGACAGCCAGCAGCCAAAGCAGATGCCGTATCTCCACCCACGGTAGAATACGCAAAAGGGAAATTACTTGCACCAAAAACTACCACAGGTCCAAGGGGAAGAAAATATTTTTTTAAACTGTATTTTGGATTAGGAATTCGACGTAAATCTTCAGCTTCTTCGGAACAAAAGCCCCAATTATTGTCAGTAATCAAGGTGGCAAATTCTTTCAACTGGTGAATGGTACGATTTAGCTCGACTTCCGACCTACTTTCAGTAAGTGAAGATTCTAAACAATAATATTCTTTTAAAATTTGTCGGTTTTCATCCAGTTTTTCAGCGATTTTTAACAAAAACTCCGCTCTGCGCAATGATGGCAGTGATGCAAAAGCTAAAAAACAAGAATCGGCTTTTGAAAGAGCAAGTTCTAAATCGATATCGGAAGCCTCGAAAATTAAAAAATCATTTTCGGAATTTGTGCTTGAATTAAAGGTTTTAAATGCTTTTGTGAAAGTGTTACCTGTTTCTAAACCAATGATTGACTTTCCAAGAATTTTCATCTTACGTTTTTAATTTATTTAACCCCAATTTTCATCTAATAAAAAATCAGAAATATGATAATGATTGACCCCTTCAACAGATTCTTTCCAAAAGTCGTCCATTGAGATTACATATTTTGGATACTGATCTCTAATTTCAAGCAAATTTCCAAATTCCCGTTTTACAGTTTCTTCATTCTCCAATTTGTATGTAACTTGGACATATATTTTTTTCCCAAATTTTTCTGCCACAAAATCAATTTCTTTTTTATCTAATTTCCCAACATACACCTTGTAACCTCTTCTTTTTAACTCTAAAAAAACAATGTTTTCTAGAATTCCAGAAATCATTCGATCTTTGTAACCCATTGTTGCATAAATCAAGGAAATATCACTAGTATAAAATTTCTCTTGAGTCTTTAATATTTCCTTTCCCTTGATATCGTAGCGCGAAACTCGGTGTAAAATGAAAGCTCCTTCTAAACTTGTTAAATAGTTATAGACCGTATTGATATCAATTTTTCGTTGTTGACTTTTAAAATAATCAGCAATATTTTTACCTGAAAATGTGTTTCCTATATTGTCAAAGGCATATTTCACCACTCGTTCAAAAATCTCTAAATCTCTAATTTTATAACGTTGAATGGAATCTCTTAAAATTACAGATGCATAAATATCCTGAACCACTTTATATGCTGATTCTTCAGAGTACGCCGCTGTGTGAATAACTGGAAAACCGCCAAAACGCAAAAAATGAAGAAATGCCTCTTTTTGACTTTTATCGTCAGCAAAATAATAAGTTCTAAAACACAGGTATTCCTTAAAGGATAAGGTGAAAACAGAAATTTCTATGTATCTTCCTGTTAAATAAGTCGCAAGTTCAGATGACAATAAATGTGAATTCGAACCAGTAATATAAACATCGACATTAAAATCAACTAAAAAGGAATTTACAGCTTTTTCCCAATTTTCAACTTCTTGAATTTCGTCAAATAGCAAATAATATTTGTTTTTGTTAGCAATCTTTCCTTTAATGAATTCATACAGTAAACGCGCATTTACCAGTTCAGAAAAATTAAAACTTTCAAAATTAATGCTAATAATTTGTTGTTCATCTATTCCCCGTTCTTGAAATAAAGTCTCAAGATTTCTTAAAAAAGTTGATTTCCCTGACCTACGAATTCCGGTGATGACTTTAATTTGATCTTTATCAATAAAGTCTGAAATTTGCTCTATATAATTTGGTCTTAAAATCATTGTTACTATTTATAAGCACAAATATATAAAAAAAAAACAAGTTATTTAGCTTTAAAGCATAAAAAATTAAAAATTTAAAAAGTTTTTATGCTTATAACCCGAAAAATGAACAAACTATTTACAGCTATTTAATCTTTAATGACAACATTTTTTTGCCTTTTTCCCGCTACCACATGGACAGGGAGAATTTCTTTCAACTTTTTGGGAAACTACTGGCTTCGGAGGATTTAATAATTTTTCAAAATCACTAATATCTTCATCAGGTTCAAAACCAATAATTACCTGCCAACCATTTTTATCACAGATACTCAAAATTTCATGTGCTTTTTGTTCAGAGTTTACTTTAACAATAGCAGGCCTTTCTTTACTTCCAAGTTTAAATTTACTCATAAATATTAAAAACTGTGAAAAATTAACATCAAAAAAATCAAGCCTCTACAATCTGAAAAGAATAACTTTCCATGATTTGATTAGAAAGTAACTTTTTGCAAGCTTCTTCCACTTTTTGACTAGCAACTTCCTGAGAATCTGCCTCAACAAACAAACGAATATGACGACCAACTCGAACGCCAGTAATTTCAGCCAAACCAATAGTTTTCATACTGTTTGAAACTGCTTTTCCTTGTGGATCCAACAATGCGTCTAATGGCATTACATCGATTTCAGCTTTGAATTTCATGCTTTTTTGCTTTTAATAAATTTTCTATAACGGATAAAATCAGGTACAAAAGTACAATAATTCCCATAGACCAAAATCGAGTTAGTGGAATAAGTAATGAACAAGTTATTAAGAATAAAAATCGTATTTCATTTCCTTTCCACTTAAAGTGCTTGAATTTGAGTGAGAAAAGTGGAATTTCGGATACCAATAAAATGGACATAATTATAATAATTGGGATTAATACCCAAACTTGCATGATAAATTCTCGCACTTGAAACTGAAATGAACCCACAGCAAAATCTTCAACCAAAATTAATGGAAACATGCAGAAAAAAATCGTATTTGCAGGAGTTGGAACACCAATAAAACTATCCGTTTGGCGGGTGTCTAAATTAAATTTCGCCAAACGAAACATGGAGAAAATTGGGATTATTAGTGCTAACAAGGGTAAAAAACTGAAAAGCTTCAAATATGATATTCCGTAAAGAAAATTCATTGATTTCATTTTAAAAGATGCCAAAAATGATTCCTTATAATTTATAAAATTATTAAAGTAGTGTGTAGTTTCCTCAGGAATATCATCATATCTTATTACATCAGGAAAAATTACATAAACAAGTACTCCCATCATCATAATCCCAGGAGCCAAACCAAAAGTAATCATGTCTGCTAATGAATCTAATTGTTTTCCAAGTTCGCCTTGTTGTTTTAAAAGTCGGGCAACAAATCCATCCAAAAAATCGAATAATGCGCCTAAAAAAATAGGATATGGAGCTAAATCAATTCTACCGCTTAAAGAAAGTAAAATGGAAAAAATTCCACACAACATATTTGATGCGGTCAGCAGATTGGGTATATTGAACATTGAAAATGTATTTTTATTCATTTACAAACTTTTTTACAAATTAAATCGTTATTTTAGCAACAAATTTCTTTGTTAATTTGACTGCAAAGAACACAATTTTTTTGAATTTTATGAGTTTAAAGTATAAAATTATTTTTAATCACATTGAACAAATCATGACAAAACAACTGATTTTTAACTTATTAGTCTTATTTTTAGTAAAAACTGCCTTTTCTCAAGATGATAAAGTTGCACCAAAATACTCGAATGAATTTCTTCAAATTGGAATCGGAGCAGATGCCCTTGGTCGATCTAATGCAGTCATTGCTTCTACTGAAAGTGCAAACGCTGGTTACTGGAATCCAGCTGGCCTGATGAAGGTCAATAAATGGTTAGAAGTAAGCGCCATGCACTCCGAATATTTCGCTGGAATTGCAAAATATGATTATTTAGGCTTAGCAAGAACAATAGATTCTAACAGTGCTGCCGGATTTTCTTTTATTCGTTTTGCAGTGGATGATATTCCAAATACAACGCAATTGATTGATAATGCTGGAAGAATTGATTATGATAAAATTACATCATTCACAGCAGCTGATTATGCATTTCTCTTTTCTTATGCACGCAAAATGCCTGTTGAAGGATTAAATGTTGGAGGAACATTCAAAATTATTCACCGAAAAGTGGGAGATTTTGCAAAATCTTGGGGATTTGGTATCGACGCTGGAGCACAATTTCAACGAGGAAAACATTGGAAGCACGGTTTAATGGTGAGAGATGTAACTTCGACTTTTAATGCTTGGATATTCGACTTAAATGATGAAATGCGCGAAGTATTTGTCAAAACTGGAAATGAACTTCCACAAAATGGTTTGGAATTAACACTTCCACGAATTATTTTAGGCTCTCAAGGAAAATACGATTTAGGAAGTAAGGGATTGTATCTTGCGGGTGAACTTGATATGGCAATTACAATGGACGGAAAACGTAACGTACTGATAAAATCCAAACCCTTCAGCATTGATCCTTATATGGGTTTAGAAGTTGGATTCAAAAATTTAGTCCAATTGCGCATGGGAATTGGAAATATCCAAAAAATAAAAGATTTTGATGATAAAGAAAGTTTGACGATTCAACCAAATATTGGTTTTGGGGTGAACATCAAAAACTTTTATTTAGATTACGCATTCACAGATATTGGAGATGCATCAGTTGCCTTATATTCACATGTTATTTCGATGAGAATTAAATTAAATAAACCTGCACCAAAAATGTAGTAATATTGATTTTTAAATCAATAATGAGAAGGAATAAAATTAGTTGAAGAAAAAATAAAATAGGATAAATATGAATAAAATAATACTTTTACTCACTTTTTTATTAGGATTTTTTAGCATTCAATCATTTGCGCAAACATTTGGAAATGAATGGATAAAATACGACAAAACATATTTTAAATTCAACATTTACCGAGAAGGAGTTTATAAAATTGACCATCAAACCTTAGTAAATAGTGGTGTTAATACAGCGTTATTTTCTTCTGCAAACATTCAATTATTTGGACGAGATAAGGAACAACCGATATATATGGTTGACGGAGGCGATAATGTTTTTGGACCTGGAGATTATTTTTTATTTTATGCGAATAAAAATGATGGTTGGCTAGATTCTACTCTTTATGAGGATCCAAATACAATTGGTAATCCAGCGCACAGTATTTTCAACGACACGATAAATTACTTCTTTACATGGAATTCTTTAACAACCAACAAAAGATATGCAACTGAGGTAGCAACAAATTATGACTTTTTCACTCCTGCCCCATTTATTCTTGCCAAATCAGAATACTTTTTAAAGGACTATTACAATGATGCACAAACGGGTGATGGCATCAAACTTTCGCTCTTTATGCCCGGAGAAGGTTGGTCATCGGGAATGATCGATGGCGGTGGAACAACAACTGGTGCTACCTTAAATCTCAATTTTAATACTCACAACATATACACAGGAACAGGAGCGCCACAGGCAATTTTTCATGGGAAATCTAATTCCAATTCTAATGCTGCTGCAACTGGAAATAATAATCATCATTTAAAATGGACAATGGGTATTTTTTCACATGAATTGGTCGATACTTCATTTGTTGGCTACAAACAAATAATTGTAAATAAATCAATTCCTTTGTCTCACTTATCAAGTGCAGGTACCACCACCTCATTTCAAATTGTGAATGATTTAGGTGCTTTGACAGATTACCAGACATTCAGCTACATGTCTTTGGTTTATCCAAGATTGACAAATATGAACGGATTAAACTTTGAAAAATTCCAAATTAAAAATAGCACATTTGCCAATAAGATTCGGCTTGATATTACATCTACAGGTATTACAAATCCCTTGTTTTTTACCTTAGGAGCAAATCCAACCTTTGTCAATGCAAGTGCAAATGGTGCAGGTTCATGGAGACTATTAGTGCCGAATGCTATTTCGGGTCAAAATCAAGATGTTGTTTTTCTTGATGCAAGTTTAGTAATTACAATTGATACCATAAAGCTGGTAAATGGAACAGGTTTCTTTACAGATTTCACAGATATGAATTTCGAGGCAGCCGATTTAATTGTTTACCATCCAAGTTTAACAAGTTCAAGTAATGAATACAAAAATTATAGATCTTCTGCCGATGGTGGCTCCTATAATGTTGTTATGGCAAATATTGAAGAATTGTATTTACAGTTCGGAGGAGGAATTTCAAAACACAATGCCGCAGTAAGAAGATTTGCACATTTTGCTTATATGAATGCTACTGAAAAACCAATAGCGTTAACCTTAATAGCAAAAGGATTTACCACTAATATTTGCAGAAACACCCCTGCAAACTATGTAAGAAGCTTAATTCCTGCTTTTGGACATCCAGGAAGTGATATTTGTTACACTGCAAAGTTAGAAGGTTCTGGCTTTTCACCATTAATTCCAACTGGTAGAATCTCTGCCCCAGATGATGAGACTTTGTTGTTATACCTTTCGAAATTAATAGTTTACGAAAACCAACAAGACACAACACATGTCTACGATACGCCTAACAAAGACTGGCAAAAGCAAATTTTGCATTTTTCAGGTGGATCAAATGCTTCACAACAAGGAAACTTCTTGAATTTCATGAATGTTTTTAAAAACATTATAGAAACTGCTTACTTCGCTGGAAATGTAACCACTTTCAAAAAGGTATCAAGTGACCCATTAGATCCAAGTTTATTAGGTCAATTAAATGAACGCTTAAGTGCTGGGGTTTCCTTAATGACTTTCTTTGGTCACTCAAGTTCTGTTGGTTTCGATTTAAGTATTGATGATCCTTCAAATTGGGAAAATCAAGGGAAGTATCCAGTCGTGATTGGTAATGGTTGCTACTCGGGTGATATGTACAACAACACAACTTCATTTGGAGAAAACTTGATTTTTACAGAAAATGAAGGAGCAATTGCATTTATTGCATCAGCAACGACAGAATATGACAATATTGCGTTCAAATACTGCCGCGAATTATACAATCAAATGTCACCTGAAAATTATGGTAAACCACTTAGTTATCAAATAAAAAAGACGATTGAAAAACTGGAAGCATTAAATGAAGGGGGATCAATTGATTACTTAAAAAGCACTTTTGGAGCAACAAATTTGAATGGTGATCCGCTATTAAAGTTGAATTGGCATACAAAACCTGAAATTGAAATTACAGAACAATCTTTATTTTTTGAACCAGAAGATATCAATTTAACTGTTGACAGTATTGACATTAATTTGGTAATCAAGAATTTGGGAATTTCTGTCACAGATACCTTTGAGGTGGAAATCAAAAGACATTTCCCTAATTCAACAATAGATTCTATTTATACATTCATTTATCCAGCCTTACATTATGTAGATACTTTAAGATTAAGAGTTCCACTTCAAGCAAATATTGGAATAGGAATCAACAATATAAGCGCAAATGTGGATATTCCGACAGTAATTGAAGAACAATATGAAGAATATACAAATAATGGATTTGCAAAAGTCTTATTCTTAAAATTAGATGCGATTAAACCAATTTACCCCTATGAATTTGCAGTCATCCCAAGAGATACCGTTACTGTGAAAGCATCAACAACAAATCCGATAGGAACGCTTAAAACATATCATTTTGAATTAGACACTACTGACGAATTTAACAGTCCAATAAAAAGACATTATTCTTTTTCAGCTCCGGGTGGAATTAAGGAAGTTCATCATTCTCAATGGTTAAATAATTCAAATCAATCATTTCCTCTTGTATGTGATGATAGTGTTGTCTACTTTTGGAGAGCAGCAGTTGATAGTAGTATATTAGTTTGGAATGAAAGTTCATTTCAATATATTAAGGATAAAGAAGGATGGGGACAAGATCATTTTTTTCAATTCAAAAATAATGAGTTTTCGACTGTACAATATGATAGACCCAATAGAAAACGGATTTTTGAACCGGTATCAAAAGTTCTTGAAGTAAATACCTACGACCATACAAATAGTTTTGCTTTGACTCGCTATTTGATTGACAACCAACAAATGGAATACGGTGCTTGTGGAAATGCTCCTGCCTTGCATTTGGCAGTAATTGACCCAGTAACATTACAACCATGGAAAACAGTTTTCAATCCTGGCTTCGATGTTGAAGCTGGTCACGATTTAGGAAATGTTAATCACATGGGGGCATGCCGTCAAAGACAGGAGCAATATTTTGTTTTCAGACAAGACGCCCAAGGTTTAACAAATTTAAATAATGCATTACAATCAATTCCACTTGGGCACTATGTAATTGTTTATGCTGTGAAATTTCCAGAATTTGCAAATTGGTCAAGTTTACAACCTTCTCTTTTCCAAACGTTTGCAGATTTAGGTGCAACTCAATTGCAAGCAGGTTTGCCAGATTTATGCTTTATTTTTTACACACAAATAGGTTCACCTGACAAAACTCAGGAAGTTTTTGCTACAAATTCTGGTGATATCGTTAGTTTGATTACTAACATTGAAAGTGGAGATTATTTAGGTGAAGAATCAAGTCCTTTGATTGGTCCAGCTTCAGAATGGAAAACCATGTATTGGAAACAAGATCCTTCTGAGACATTGGTTGGTGACACAACGAGATTAAAAATATCATTATATAATATTTATGGCTCAATAACACAGGAAATTGACACTATTTTCACACGAAAAGATTCAATAATGGATTTGGGGAATTTAATCAATGCTCAGTTAAATCCTGTTATAAAATTAACTGCAACTTATACAGATAAGATTAATTTTACTCCTGCTCAAAACGATAGATGGCACGTCTTATATACTCCAATTCCTGAAGCTGCAATTGATGGGACAGCTGGATATACCTGGCTGCCTCAAATAGACACATTAAGTGAAGGTCAAGAGTTTTCATTTGCTGTTGATGTAAAAAACATTAGTGATTATCACATGGATTCGCTTTTAGTATCATACTGGGTGGAAGATCAGAACCATGTTCGTCATCCAATTCCATATTTGAGGCAAGACTCATTGCGTGTGTACGATGTTTTAAGAGACACTATCACCTTTTCAACAGTTGGCTTACCTGGAATAAACTCACTTTGGATGGAGGTAAATCCTTATATTAATGAGTTAGTTAAGGATCAAGCAGAGCAATATCATTTCAATAACTTACTTCAAATCCCTTTCTATGTTAAGGCAGATGATGTAAATCCAATTTTAGATGTCACATTTGATGGAAGACATATATTAAATGGTGATATCATTGATCCAGAAAGTGAAATTTATATTACTCTGAAAGACGATAATCCTTACCTTATTATGGATGATATTTCAGACACAACTTTGTTTGGTGTGTTTTTAACTTATCCTGATGGGACACAGAAAAAAATTCCATTTATTGATGGGAATGGAAACACTATCTTACAATGGTATCCAGCAGAATCTCAATACAAAAAATTCAAAATTGTTTATCCAGCCTATTTTGAACAAGATGGAATTTACACACTTTTGGTTCAAGGTTCCGACAGAAGTGGAAATATTTCAGGAGATTTGGAATACAAAATAAATTTTGAAATCATTCATGAGTCATCAATTACTTATCTTATGAATTATCCAAATCCATTTAGTACAAGCACTCAATTTGTATTTACTTTAACAGGAACTGAGGTGCCAGATGAAATCATTATCCAAATAATGACGGTGACTGGCAAAGTTGTCAGAGAAATTACTGAAGATCAATTGGGTCCAATTCATATTGGAAGAAATATTACAGAATATGCTTGGGATGGAACAGATGAATTTGGCGATCAATTGGCAAATGGTGTTTATCTTTACCGAGTGTTAAGTCAAATTAAAGGGGAAGAAATAAAACATAGAGAAACGGAAGGTGATAAATATTTCAAGAAAGAGTTTGGGAAAATGTATTTAATGAGGTAATTTTTTTGAATTCACAAATTTGATGTCAGAGGCAAAAAGCGCAAGCTTAGAAACAAATTATTTCAATTTTATTGATATCTTGAGATTTTTGGTGATCTCTGTGTCATTTTTGCATCATTCGCATGTCATTTACTTCTTATACGGACACACTTTTTTCTTCGTGCTTTCGGGATTTATTTTAACTTTTCAAGCGAATAGAGAATTCTCAAAATCGAAACAATTTTCATGGCTAAAATTTACCATGCGAAGAATTTTGAGAATTTTCCCCTTGTATTTTTTAATAATAATTTTCGCTTATCTTATTCTCCCATTCATTGCACAGCAAGAAATCACACTTGCTCCCATTCAATATTACTTGACATTTAGTTCAAATTATTACCCAGAAAATCACATTTTTATACTTATGATTTTATGGTCCGTTGCTGTACAAGAACAATTTTATTTATTCATTTCAATTTGTTATAAATTTTTATATAAATATTTGAATGTTATTGCTTTTTTGATGATTTTGGCTTCTAGTGCGTACAAACTTTTTGCCATGCATTATGACATTTCAATTTACCCACATACTTTGAATCATTTTTCATCCTTTGGAATTGGAATACTATTAGCAAATCTTTATCATCAGGGAAAAACACTTAATTATAAATTATTTATATTTCAGATACTCTTCCTTCTTTCTATTGCATTTTTGTTTTTTGCATCATCAATAGATTTTCTTTATTGGGAAGTCATTGATAACCTAATCGTCTCAATTTTCTTTGCCTACATTCTTTTCTTTCTTTGCTCTATGAATCACCTATTTAAAGAAAATTGGATTATGAAAATTCTTCAAAAAATGGGACAATTTTCTTACGGAATGTATTGCCTTCAAGGAATCGTAATTACCTTTGGAACACTTATTCTTACGAAATATATTGGATTTAATTCAAGCTCTACTTTGGTAGGCATTAATTTCGTCGTGCTTATAATCAGCGCTTTCCTTTCATATCATTTTGTAGAAAAACCATTTTTAAGATTGAAAAAATATTTTAGAACTTGAAATTAGTGTTTTCAAAGTTAAGGGATTGGTAAATGAACTAAAAAAATCGGCAACTAAACATCGCGGTATCATCAACAAAAGTTCTACTCGCTTTCCATTCATGAAGTTTGGAAAAAATCAGATTATTTAAATCTTCCATTTTTAGAGGATAATAACTGTGAACCAATTTAATCAAACGTTCTAACTCAAAAAACTCATTGCGTTCATTTTCTAATTCTACAACGCCATCGGTGTATAAAATTAAGGTTGTATTTGGTCCAATTTCAACCTTTCCTTCGTTGATAAAGGGTAATTCGTCAAACATACCAAGTCCAACGCAACCATTTTCAAGAAGTGTGACAGTTTTTCCATTAGTTAGAAAGGGAGAGTTATGTCCAGCATTGATATAATTTAATTCCCTTGTTTGAATATTATAGTGTGCAACAAAAAATGTGATAAACTTCTCCCCTTTTGAACTTTTCATGACTTTTTTGTTCAATTCTTCCACCAAAAATCGCAATTCAAATCGTTGGTATGCAAATAAAGTTCGAATTGTTGCTTGAAAATTGGCCATCAACATAGCGGCGCTAATTCCCTTTCCCGAAACATCTGCAATGCAAATTATGTATTCATCCTCACTTAATGGAATAAAATCATAATAATCTCCTCCAACCTCATGGCGTGGAATGTATTTTGCGGAAATATCCATTCTTCGGTTTGAGGGCAAATCTGCTGGGAATAATAATTTTTGCATTTCCGATGCAATTTCTAATTCCTTCTTGATGCGCGCTTGAACAATTCCTAATTTTGTCATGCGTTTATTCTCTACAGCAACAACAATGATGTTCGCCAAAGTTTGAATAAAACTCATTTCATTAATAACAGAAATGCGATCTTTTCTCAAACTGCTTAAATCTCCTAACAAAAGGAAAGCTAATGCATCCCCTTTATGAAATATCGGAACCACGACATCAAATTCATTGATTATGGGCGAAAGAGAAGATTCTATCAAGGTGATATCTCGAAATCGTTTTAAGTCTAAATCAACATTGATTTCCTTTGCTTTGCCTTTAAAACCTACTTTTAACAATAAATTCCAATCATCTTGTTTATTGAACATGAGGAATTTACTAATACCAATTTGTTCCTTAAGAATGAATTCGAAAATTTTAACTAATTGCTCAACCGACTGATTTGTATTTATTGCGTTTGTAATCTCTAACAATGAATTTAATCTAAATTCATTCTCAGCGACCTTTTGCTCTAAATGTAAAATCAATTTGTCTTGCATAGTTCTAGCTCCTATTTATTTTTTTGCATAAAATTGGGCAAATTTCTCAGCGCCGCTAGTTCTTTAAACTTTTCTTTCAATTCTCCGCATGGACTACCGAAATAGGTTTTATTACCTTCCAAACTTTTAGAAATTCCAGATTGAGCAAAAACAACTGCATTGGCACCAATCACCACATCACTTGCGCAACCCACTTGTCCCCACAGAGTTACATTGTCTTCAATTGTTACACAACCAGCAATTCCGACTTGCGCAGCCATTAAACAATTTTTCCCAACAACTGTATCGTGACCTATGTGCACGTGATTGTCTAATTTCGTTCCTTCACCAATTATTGTATTTCCTGAAACACCTTTATCAATAGTACATGCGGCGCCAATATCTGCATTTTTTTCGATGATTACTCCTCCGCAAGAATGCATTTGATCGAAACCACTTTCTTTTTTCTTATAATAAAATGCAAAATGACCAATAATTGCACTTGGACCAATTTTGGCTCCTTCATGAATTTCACAATTGTCCATGATGACCGCATTTGGATATATAACTACATTTTTACCAATTTTGACATTATTACCAATGAAAACATTGGGGTAAATAAAGGCACTTTCATCAATATCAGTATTTATACCAATGGTTGAACTTTGTCGAATTATTGGGTCATAAAACCTTGTAAGACGATTAAAATCATCGAAAGGAGCATTTGAAATCAACAATCCTTTACCTTCAGGACAATCAACTTTCTTGTCAATCAAAATGGTTGTAGCCTTACTGTTTAGTGCTTTTTCATAATATTTTGGGTGGTCAACAAAAACTAAATCTCCAGCTTCCACCATGTGAATTTCATTGATTCCTGAAATAATATGATTCGGGTCACCAACATATTCGCAACCTAAAAACGTAGCGATTTCGCTCAATTTAAGTACACTTTTTAACTTCATTCGATATTTTTTTATAAAATTACATCTAAAAGACATTTGATTTTGATAATTTTACAATAGTTATTCATTTATTTTTGTTAATTGTTTGAACGAAATTTAATTACAGGTGTATGATAGCAAAACAAGGATTTATTTAACTAAAAAATACCAAAAATGAAAAAATTAAATTTCACAATTCTAGCACTATTTTTATTAAATGTAGCTTATTTTGCACAAACGAAACAAATTGCACATAAAAGTCATAGTGGTTCAGCTGAAAATTATGCAGCTAATGAATACGCAGACAATTTTGGACTTTATGAACCTTACTTTCCTGTTGAAAAAGTGATTTTGACTGACAAAAATTGTTTGGTAGAAGTTCGTTCCAACAAGCAATCGGATACGGTATGTAATCATCCTTATTTAACGGGGCAATATACATTCACTGAAATTAAAGCATTTTATGCTGAAGGGGTAAAATTTTATGGATTTGAGAATAAATTTTACAATGATTCAATTCCGGTGAAACAACAAAATCCAAAAAACAAAAAATCCAAAAAATCAATTTATCTAATTGCATTCATCGTATTTTTAGGTGGTGGGACCTTAATAAAATTGCTTTCGATCAAACAAATGAAAAAAATTCAAGTTCACTAATATCCAATGAACAAAAAGACTAATTTATTTGAGAGAATTAAACTTTCCGTTTTAGTATTTATTGTATTATTTGTTTTTACTGTTCCATTTCCGTTGCAAAGCGTGTGGAATCCAGTTTATTACTTTGAGAAATACATCATAGACTTCGAGTTCTTTTTTGTGAGGTTTTTTGTCTATGATTATCCTTTTCAAAAGCATTTTTATTCGGATTCACCTGATTTGTTTGTCCATTTGTACTTCCTCATTATTATTTCAATTAGTGTCGCACTAATTTTTTATAAAAAGTTACATCAGAAAAAAATCGGACAATTTCTACCAATAATTTCAAGTTACCTTTTAGCTTTCTTTTTAATAAAATATGGATTCGATAAAGTTTTTAAGTTGCAATTTTACTATCCTGAACCAAATATTTTACATACCGAATTTGGAAAACTAGACAAAGACATACTTTTCTGGTCAACCATGGGGAAATCCTATTCCTATAATGTTTTTATGGGATTGATAGAAATTATCCCTGGAATCTTTTTGTTTTTTCGGAAAACTCGAAAACTGGGTGCTCTCATAGCATTTGGAGTGCTTTTAAATGTGCTTGTTCTTAATTTTTCCTATGGAATTGATGTGAAAATTTTAAGTTCATTTTTACTCTTTTTGTCGCTTATTATTTTAAACTATTACAGAAAAGAACTGATTTCATTCTTTCTAAAAAGTGATCATTCTGTAACTAAAAAAACGGAGAGTTTTGAGTTCAAACACAAAAGCTATGTAAAATTCGCTCTTATTTTTTTCATTTTTTTTGAATCAACATTTTTAGCAATTTCATCGTCAAATATTAATGATGACAATGCGCCTAGACCAAAATTTCACGGTTCGTATCAACTGATTTCAGATTCCAAACTCACACATGAATTGCTGGGAATTACAAAAAACGCAAGAAGTGAAATTAAATTCACAAAACTTTTTTTTCACCGAAAAAACAATTTGATTTTCAAAGATTTAAATGGATTATTTTACAGTTATAAATTAAGGTCATTTTCTGAAAATTCATATTACAATCCTGAAAACAAATTAAACATCAACATTAGCAAAACAAAAGCGAATAAATACCTTTTTAATTTGCAAAAAGATTCACTATCCGAAACAATTGTTGCCTTAAAAATCCAAGATTAGCATTATTTTTTGCTTGACTAAATTTAAAAATCACACAAAAATCCTTACATTTGTGTAATAATTAAGAAAAATAGTTTAAATGCGTGTATATTTTGATAATGCTGCAACAACACCTGTTTTACCAGAAGTTACTGATGCAATGTGTGATGTTTTAAGAAACACTTATGGAAATCCTTCATCTTCACATTCTTATGGAAGAGAAGCTAAAGGTTTACTTGAAACTTCAAGACGAGTTATATCAAAATATTTGAATTGTTCTCCTGCCGAAATTTTCTTTACATCAGGTGGAACAGAAGCTGATAACATGGCTTTTTACACAGCTGTCCACAATTTGAAAGTGGAACAAATTATTACTACATCGATTGAACACCACGCTGTTGGTCATACCGCTGAAAAATATGCCAAAGAAAATAATTTAAGTTTACATTATTTAGAATTAGATTCAAAAGGAAACATTTCGCTTTCGCAATTGGAGCAATTATTAGGCAATGAAAAGAAAACTTTTGTTTCTATCATGCATGCGAACAATGAAATTGGAACTTTAAATGACATCAAAGCTATTTCTGAGATTTGTCAACGACATGGAGCATTTTTTCATTCTGATACCGTTCAAACTATGGGGCATTATGCTTTTGATTTAGCTGAATTGAACATCGATTTCATTACATGTGCGGCTCACAAATTTCACGGTCCAAAAGGAACTGGATTTTTGTACGTAAACAAGCGCATTAAACCAACTATTTTAATTTTGGGTGGTGCGCAAGAAAGAGGATTTAGAGCAGGAACAGAAAATATGGCTGGAATCGTTGGATTAGCAAAAGCGATGGAAATTGCCTACGAAAATTTGGAAAGTCATCAAAAACATGTGCAAGCTTTGAAAAATTATTTCAGAGAAAAATTGATTTCAGAATTTGATGATGTGCAATTTAATGGAGAAACCGAAGCAAGTAAAAGTCTTTACACCGTTTTAAGTTGTTCTTTTCCTGAAAGTGATAAATCAGGTATGCTCTTGTTTACACTTGATTTAAAAGGAGTTGCGTGCAGCGGCGGAAGTGCTTGTTCTTCAGGAGCAAATAAAGGTTCTCATGTAATTGAAGGAATTAAAGCAAATCCAATGAGACCAACAGTACGCTTTTCTTTTTCTCATTTAAGTAAAATCGAAGAGGTTGATTTCGCACTTGGCGTATTAAAAGAAATTTACAAAAAAGAAATCGCGTAAATCATGAAAAACAAACTCCTACTGCTCCTATTAATTTGCTCATTTTCAGCGAAATCACAATTATATTTTCCACCATTAACTGGTGAAACGTGGGAAACAATTGATCCTTTATCTTTGGGCTATTGTCAAGAAAACATTGACAATTTGAATACTTATTTAGATCAAACAAATAGCAAAGCATTCATTTTATTGAAGGCCGGCAAAATTGTTTTCGAATGGTATTTCGACACCTTCACAAAAGACAGTTTACATGTTTGGAACTCAGCAGGGAAAACTTTGACCGCCATGGCTGTAGGAATTGCGCAGCAAGAAGGTTATTTATCAATCTCTGATACAAGTTCGCAATATCTAGGTCAAGGATGGACGAGCCTCACTCCTGCTCAAGAAGAAAAAATCACCATTTTGAATCAATTAACAATGACTTCTGGACTTGCTTATGCTGCAGGAACAGATCATTTTTGCACTGAACCAAGTTGTTTAATTTATGCAGCGGATGCAGGCACTCGTTGGTCCTACCACAATGGACCTTATACACTTTTGGATGGGGTAATTGAATCAGCAACAGGAATGAATTTAAATTTATTTGTTCAACAAAAAATTCGTTCAAAAATCGGCATGAATGGATTTTTCTTTCCAAGTGGATACAATAATGTTTTCTTGAGTAATGCGCGAAGTATGGCTCGTTATGGCCTACTTATGTTGGGTGAAGGAACTTGGAACGGAACAGCAGTTTTGTCTGACCAAAATTATTTTCAATCCATGACAAACACTTCACAAAGCTTAAATCCATCTTATGGTTATTTAACATGGTTGAATGGTAAAAGTTCTTACATGTTGCCTTCTCCAGATCTTCAACTATCTATTCCGGGAAGCGCAATGCCTAATGCTCCCGATGATTCTTATGCAGCTTTGG
>JBIKSI010000012.1:0-37246 GCA_044348665.1 Crocinitomicaceae bacterium | reverse complement strand
AAAGAATACAGCTGCTTTTGCTCAATCTTTGATTAAGAAGTTGGATAAGACTGAACGCATTGAGGTTGAGAAAAATACTGTTGCCCGAATGAAGATTTCATTTCCATTGAGTAATCAACCAGGAAAATGGGTCTTGGACTTAAAAAATGTCGGTAAGACATACGATCAAAAGGTGATTTTTAAAAATGTGAATATCACAGTTGGTCGAGGAGAAAAAATTGCTTTGTTAGGTCCCAACGGAGTTGGAAAGTCAACCTTATTGAAAAGAGTAACTGATGCCATTCCAGGTGACGGGATTGTAGAACTAGGTCATAATGTAAAAGTTACGTATTTTGCGCAAGATCAAGCGGAAAAGTTAGATGTAAATCGTACCGTGTTCGAAACAGTAGATGACATTGCAGTTGGTGATATTCGTAAAGATTTACGCAGTATTTTGGGAACTTTTTTGTTCACTGGAGAGGATGTGGATAAAAAGGTGGGAGTTTTGAGTGGGGGAGAGCGCACACGTTTAGCACTTTGTCAATTATTATTAAGTCCAAGTAATTTTTTGATTCTCGATGAGCCAACAAATCATTTGGACATCCAAAGTAAAGAGGTTCTAAAGTCAGCTTTGATAAATTATGAGGGAACATTTATTGTTGTTTCTCACGACAGGGAATTTTTGGATGGTTTGACTAATCGAATTTGGGATATTTACGACAAAACCTTGAAAATTCATCATTACGATGTTAAGGAATATTTGGAAAAGAAGTTGAATGTGGGTTCTATGAATGTAGATAACGATTCCAAACCAAAAGTTGAAGAGGTAAAAACATCTGTTGTTGAAAAAGAGAAACCTGAAACCAAACTTAGTTTTGAGGAACAAAAGGAACTGAAACGAAAAAAGAATGCGCTTCAAAATTCCATAAAAAAGAGTGAAGACTTAATAAATGAATTGGAGGGGAAATTGAAAATTTTAGATGCGGAACTTGTTGAAGTGGATTACAATGATAAAGAGAAATCTGGTAAGTTGTTAAATGAATATCAAGAAGTTAAATCAAAACTTGATCGCACCATGTATACGTGGGAAACAGCGATTGAAGAATTGGAAGAATTAATTTAAATGTAATGAGAGGGATTTTATCAAAAATGAATGTTGAACATTCAAGTCCAATTGTTTATACCTTAAATTTGGAGGAAAATGTGCGTTTTAATGATCTAATTGGGAAAAACATTAAATTTAGTTTTCTAGATAAAATTATTTGTCGTTCTTGTGGCAAAGAAACCAAAAAATCTTTCAATCAGGGATTTTGTTATACTTGCTTTCTAAATGCACCAGAATCTGCTGATTGTATTATTCGACCAGAACTTTGTCGTGCGCATTTAGGCGAGGGAAGAGACGTAGAGTGGGAAGAAAAGAATCATAATCAGGATCACGTAGTTTATTTGGCTGCCTCTGATGTTGTAAAAGTAGGCGTAACAAGATCGACGCAAATGCCAACCCGTTGGATTGATCAAGGTGCAAATTCTGCAATTATTTTAGCTGAAACTCCAAATCGATACCTTGCTGGTGTGTTGGAGATGGAATTAAAAAACCATTTTTCAGATAAAACAAATTGGCAAAAGATGTTGAAAAATGATATTGATGAGAGCATTGATTTAGTAAATGAAAAATGGTCTTTGGAAAGTGTTTTACCCTCTGATTTAACACAATATTTCTCTGAAAACGATGAGATTTTTGAGTTCAACTATCCTGTTTCTAACTATCCTCAAAAAATTAAAAGTTTAAGCTTTGACAAGGAAACAGTTATTGAGGGAGTTTTAGTAGGAATAAAAGGTCAATATTTGATTTTTGAAGGCGGAAGAGTGCTCAATCTTAGAAAACATACAAGTTATTTAGTTGAATTAGAATTTTGAACGAATAAATAGAATAATTGTAAGTGAATGTATGAGGCTTACAATTCTTTTTTTCAGTTTATCATTCTTTTGTTTTGGGCAAAAGGTTTTGATGTATGGTAATACGCAAGTTAATTTCCGAGAAGAATTAATTTTGGAAGTTATAAGAATTGATTCCATAGTACAAAATGAACTTGATTCTTGTGATTTACTGCTGATTTTTTCAACTGGTAATAGTCGATTGAGCGAAGAAGAACAAAATTTAATAGTCGATTTTGTAAATGAAGGCGGTTCATTGTATTTAGGAGCTGAAAATTTTCCTTTCAATGAAGAATGTAATCAATTAAGTGAAAGGTTTTTGCAGTTAAAGGGTTATGGTAATTTTGTAAGTGATAGTTTAATGTTTTCTGTTGATAATTCTCTTGATTTAATTGAAAAGCCCAATTTTGAATCTGGAATTAGCACTATTTGTTTCCCAATGGATTTTCGAACTAAGGTTATTGCATGGTCTAATGACAATCCAATTATTATTTCAGCGGAATACGGGAAAGGTAAAATTATTTTGGATGGTGGATATTCTCGTTTTTATAGTCCTGAAAATCATGTGTTTTTTGATCAATTATTGGATTTTCTGATGAATTAGTTTTATGCTGCATTTGACATGAATATGAACTTCAGTTAAATAAATGTTAATTTCTAGGTAATAAATACCTTGGTAATTAAAATTTGTTGTATATTTGTCAAAAAAATAATTTATTATGAAAAAAAATGTAATAGTAGCATTAGGTGTAATCGCAATTTCTTTGGTTTCACTTACAACAATTGACTCAAACAAAGGAAAAGCAGAAGCTTATAAATTAGATTCTAAAAAAACTAGTTTGCAATGGACAGGGAAATATGTTTCTGATGGACATACCCATACAGGTACAGTGAACGTAACTGAGGGTAATTTGACTTTAGGTAGCGATAAATCTGTAAAAGGAACATTTACAGTGGATATGAAATCTATCGTTAATCAAGATTTACCAGATGAGAAAAAAGGATATTTGGTTGGACATTTGAATAGCCCAGATTTTTTTAATACTGAAAAATATACAACTGCAAAAGTTACAGTTAAAGGAATCAAAGACAATGTAATGGACGCAACAATTACTGTTTTAGGTAAAGAAATTCCAGCTACAATTCCAGTAACAGTTGAAAACAAAGGTAAAACAATGACTGCTAAAGGGAAATTTGAAGTTGATTTTGCAGCTTTAGAAATGGGTGGAACTAAACCAGCAACTGGAAAACCTGAAAATGAAAGAGCTGATTCAAAAATTGCTTTTGATTTGAATTTAGTGATGACTAAATAAGAGAAAGATTTTAATATTGTTAAGGGCTGTTTTTATAAGACAGCCCTTTTTTTATCCCGCCCAATTCGATCTGTCCAAACTTCTATATTGAATGGCTTCGGCTAAATGATGAGCTTCAATTTTAGTACTTTCTTCTAGATCTGCGATTGTCCTCGCAACTTTCAAAATTCGGTCATAAGCTCTCGCTGAAAGTCCAAGATTATCCATTGCTCTTTTGAGAATATCACTTCCAGGTTCATCAATTTTACAAAATTCATTCAAGTTTTGAGTTGTCATTTGTGCATTGCAGTGAACTCCAGTTTCTTCTGAAAATCTTTTTTCTTGAATTAGTCTAGTTTTAATTACGCGATTTCTTATTTCTAAACTTCCCTCTTGAGGTATGTCATTAGCCAATTCATTGTAAGAAATTGGAATTACCTCTACATGCAAATCAATTCGGTCAAGTAAAGGACCTGAAACCTTATTTAGGTATTTTTGAACGACTCCCGAGCCACAAGAGCATTGTTTTTCTGGGTGATTAAAATAACCGCACGGACAAGGATTCATAGCGGCAATCAACATAATACTTGCAGGATAATCAACTGTAAACTTTGCTCTCGATATAGTTACTGTTCGATCTTCCAAAGGCTGCCGCATTACCTCCAAAACTTGCCTTTTATATTCGGGTAATTCATCTAAAAATAAAACACCATTGTGAGCTAAGGATATTTCTCCCGGTTGCGGATAAGAACCTCCGCCCACAAGTGCGACATCAGAAATCGTGTGATGCGGTTTTCTGAATGGGCGTTGAGTTAGAAGACCAATTTCTTTTCCCATTTTTCCTGCGACGCTATGGATTTTTGTAGTTTCTAGAGATTCTGAAATTGTCATTGGTGGTAAAATGGTAGGCAATCTCTTTGCTAACATCGATTTTCCAGCCCCTGGAGGACCAATCAGGATTACATTATGTCCACCTGCTGCAGAAATTTCAAAGGCACGTTTAATATTTGCCTGTCCTTTCACATCTTTAAAATCAACGGAAAACTGATTAATTTTGTTTTTGAATTCCTCTTCAATATCAGTTTCCACTTTTGACAGTTCACCAATCCCGTTTAAAAAGTCGACAACTTCTTTTAAGGTATCTACGCCGTAAATATCTAATCCTGCAACAATTGAAGCTTCATTCGCGTTGGCTTTAGGAATGATTAATCCTTTAAAGCCTTCTTCTTTTGCTTTTAAAGCGATTGGTAAAATTCCTTTTAAGGCTTGAATGTTGCCATCCAAGGATAACTCACCTAAAATAATGTATTTCTCCAAGTCATCGTTGAATATTTGTTCGCTTGCAGCCATAATTCCTAAGGCAATTGGTAAATCGTAAATGGAGCCCTCCTTTCGAATATCGGCTGGAGCCATATTTACAGTAATTTCTTTTCCTGGATATTTGTAGTTGTTGTTTTTTAGAGCAGCCTTAATTCGTTGTTGACTTTCTTTAACAGCACTGTCTGGTAAGCCGACTAAAAAGAAATTTACTCCTTGATCTACATTTACTTCAATAGTAATGGTGGTTGCATCAATGCCGAATACAGCACTGCTATAGGTTTTTACTAACATAAAAGGTTTATTAAAAGGGTTTAATTGTTTGTTTAGTTAACTAAAATTAAGTAATTATTTTGAGATAAACAAAATAAATATAAAATAATTATGGATTGTAAAAAATAACAAAAAACTCCAAATCCCTTCAAATCAGTTTTTTTCATGACTTAAATCAAATTTTTAATGCAACCAATATCATTTTACAAAACCTTACTTTTCAAGAAATTTGTATCAAATATTAAAATAAGAATTATGAGTAATCAAATAGAGTCAAATTTAAACCAAGCATCAGAATTTAATCGTTTCGGATTAATTAGTATGATTTTGTTGGTAATTGGTTGTGTAGGTGGTATTGCAGTTGGTCTAGGAGCAATCAATTATGTATCCACATTAATTATGGTAGTTGTACCAACAATGACAACTTTAAGTCTTTTGTTAGCAGTTGCTCCAATGAGATGGATAATTAATTCTGCAATTGCAAGTTTAATTATCGATATAATTTTAATCGTTTATTTTTTAATCGTTTAAAATCAAAATTTTAAAGTTATAAGGAAGGAATACGAGAGTGTTCCTTTTTTTATTTCATTAATTCTTCAATAATTCGATCCATGGAGAAACCTTCTGCTTCTGCTTTATAGTTTCTCACAATTCTATGACGCAAAATAGGTTTTGCTACTGCCTTAACATCTTCAATGTCTGGAGAAAATCTACCATTTATTGCTGCATGACATTTTGCACCAATTACTAAATATTGCGATGCTCTTGGACCTGCTCCCCAACTGATAAAGTCTTTTGTGATTTGAGGTGCAAATTCACTTGAAAATCTAGTTTTTGCTACCAATTTTACCGCATATTCAAGTACATTGTCTGGAACAGGAATTTTTCGAACCAATTCTTGGTATTTGATGATTTGTTCACCTGTAATAATTTGATTTAACTTCACATTAGAATCAGAGGTTGTTGCTTTCACAATTGCCAATTCTTCGTTGTAAAGTGGATAATCTAACCAAATATTAAACATAAAACGATCTAATTGTGCCTCAGGTAAAGGATAAGTCCCTTCCTGCTCAATTGGGTTTTGTGTTGCAAGTACGAAAAATGGGGAAGGCAAAACATAATTTTTACCACCAGTTGTTACAGATTTTTCTTGCATTGCTTCCAACAAAGCTGATTGCGTTTTTGGAGGAGTTCTGTTAATCTCATCAGCCAAAACAATGTTGTGAAACAAAGGGCCTTTGATAAATTTGAATTGACGTGATTCGTCTAATATTTCAGCACCAATAATATCAGAAGGCATTAAGTCTGGAGTAAATTGAATTCGGTTAAAACTTAATCCTAAGGTTTGCGCAATTGTATTTACCAATAAAGTTTTAGCTAAACCAGGAACACCCACAAGTAAAGCATGACCTCTTGAAAAAATAGAAATCAAAACTTGATCTACCACTTCTTCTTGACCAACAATTACTTGATGGATTTCATTTTTTAAGGCTTTGTAATCTCTTACTAATTGATTTACAGCTTCAACATCAGACATATTATTCTTATTTAAGGTGTTGTATTCCAGTTGTTTTTGAATTGACAAGTAAACTCTTTATCAATACGAATGTATGCGTTCACCACTTTGGAATTAATCCAAGAAGTAAGTGTTTTTTCTTTTTTATTATTCAGTGTTGCACTTTGAATCAAGGAATAATCGTCGTTTAAATTAGCATAATGTGGTTCTGACCGATCCATCAAACGAACAATTCTAATTCCTTGTTTACGCTCAGTGAAATCAAAGTAAAACGAAGGTTTTGAAATTTCACCTTTACCCAAGGCATCAGTTAATAAATAAATCTGTTGATCCACTTGATTTAAATCCTCCATGCTCCAAGTTTGTTCACCGGTGATTGGATTTGTGATGATGCCTCTATTTTGTTTTGTGTTTAAATCATTGGAATATTTAGTTACTGCATTGTCCCAAGTAATAGCGTTTTCCTTTAGCAATTTGTAGCATTCTTCAATTTTTTCACTTGATTTCGCTAAACTTTCACGATTAAATTCTGGAGTAATTAATATGTGGCGACACACGTAATCATCCCCTTTACGCTCCAAAAGCTGTAAGATGTGGTATCCATAATCTGTTTCAAAAACAGGACTAATATCTCCGACATTGGAACTAAAAACGGTTGCTTCAAATTGAGGCACCATCATTCCTCGAGTAGCTTCTAATTTCCCACCTTGTTGTGCACTTCCAGGATCTTGAGAATGAATACGAGCTTGAGTTTCAAAAGATTTCCCCTTGATAATTTCTGTTCGAATATCGTCTAATTTTTTCCAAGCTAAATCTTTATCTTCCTTGGTGACATCTGGGAAAATTACGATTTGCTGAAAACTTAATTTAGAATTGATAAGAGGAATACTATCTTTAGGAATGGTATTGAAGAATTGTTCTATTTCTTTAGGAGTAACTGCTATATCCTGTGTAATTCTTCGTTCCATTTCATCGCTCATCAATCGTTTTTTTATTAATACTCTAAACTCTGATTTTATGTCGGTGATTGTTTTTCCGTAGAAAGCCTCCATCTTATCTCTACCTCCAATTTGGTTTTCAATAACACGAATTCTATTTTCCATTTCTGCATCAACTTGCGCATCAGTTATCTCAATACTATCAATTTCTGCTTGATTTAATAAAAGGTTTTGAAACATTAATTGTTCTAAAATTGCGCAATCAGTTTCTTTGGTGATTTCTAAACCAGATTGACTAGCTTGCAATTTTTGAGCTTCAATATCTGATTGTAAAATAATATTATCGCCAATTTGAGCAACGATTTTATCGATTACTTTTTTGGATTCGGTTTGAGAAAAAATGGAACTTACGGAAAGCGTAAGTAAAGTTAAAAACAAAAATTTCATTGTTATGAATTAGATCAAATTATAAATAAATGAAGTGTAAAGTTGCTAATAAAAACAGCTAAACAAACAAGTTTTGCAAATATTAACAAAAGAAAATTATTTCCCTAAAGAATATAAAACACTTTCATTTACCTTAATTGGGTGTTTTTTACTTAATTCCTCCAACCAGATTTTTTCTAAGTAATTTTGATAATCAGCAGTTATTGCGCCTTTTGCCTCGTCGAAAGTCTTTGCAGAAGAAGGAATCACTTCCTCTACTTTAACTACATAGAATTTACCATCAACTTCATAAATTGGATTAATTCCTTTTTGAAAGCTTTTACCTTTTAAGAAAGCTGTTTCAGAAACTTCAAATTTATTTGTACGAACCCTTAAATTCAATTCGGAATCTTCGTTGATTTTATCTAAAATACTTTTGGAATTGTTAGTAGGTACTTTCAACATTTTATCAACCTCCATTGCCAAAGATTTATTTAAACACTCATATACTTCAGCATTAATTCTTTCTTTCCATTGGTATTTTGATTGATTGTCTGTGTAAAAACTTCTTAAACCTGCAGTATCTTTGGATGCTTTGTTCCATACTTTATCAGACATTACTTCGTAAAGTAAAATTCCGTCATGGTATTCTTGCATCAAGGCTTTAAATTCTGGGTATTTTGCCTCTAATCTTGATTCTTCGTAAGCAAGAATTTCTGCTTTTTCCCAATTTTTGAATTGGTGATTTACGATATCCATTGTATTTGCTTTTGGGGCACTCATGTAATATTTTGCCAAATAATCTGCGAAACTTTTTTGGGTAAAAGATTTGTCATTTATAGTAAACAATACTTTATTGCTTGTAATTTTATCACTTGTCCATTTCCCTTGAAGGTAAACAGTGTCAACAATTTTATAGAATGGTTTTAATGTTTTTTTGCTAACATTAGAATAATTGTATTCTTTTTTCAATTTTTGTACAAAATAATCTTGTGTTAATTTGGAACGATCGTCTCTTTTTACTTTGTTTTGAAGGTCTTTTTTCATGCTTTCAAAAGCGGCAATATCTTTCCAACTGATTCTTTTTATGATATGGTATCCATATTGTGTTTTTACTGGTTTTGTAAACTCCCCGTCTGTTTTCAATGCGAAGGCAGCTTCTTCAAATTCAGGAAGCATTCTTGTTGTTGTTCCAGATCCAAATGGAGGTAAAACACCACCTTTTTCGTTTGTGTTAAAATCGTCTGAAAAACGAGTAACTTGTGTTTCGAAATCCTCACCTTTCACAAGTTTTTCATAAATTTCGTTTGCTTTTTTATCTGCATCAGCAATCATTTCAGGTGTGTCTTCTTTTGAAGTTGCAATCATGATGTGAGCCGCAGTCATTGTGCCACGAGCTGGTCTTTCAGCAACCACTTTTAAAATATGATAACCAAAACGTGTTCTTACAGGATTTGAAATCGATCCGACAGGTGTTGTGTAGGCAGCTTCTTCAAAAGGAAATACCATTTGAAAAGCAGTAAAGAAACCTAAATCTCCCGCGTTTTGAACGACAGAAGGGTCATCTGATCCACCAACACCTTTTGCGACAGCATTAAAATCTTCTCCATTTTCAATTCGTTTTTTTAGAGCCATAATTTTATTGTAGGCAATTAAAGTATCAGCCGAACTTGCATTTTCTTCCAATTTTATTAAAATGTGAGAAGCACGAATTTCTTTTTTTAGTCTTTCGTAAGCTTGCTTAACCATTTCTTCGTTACGCTCATTGTCAACAAGGTATGGAGCAGATAGTGATTTTTTGTAGCCTTCCAATTCTTTTTTTAGTTTAGGAACTGTGTCATATCCTAACAATTCAGCTTCTGCAACTTTTAATTTGAATTTTTTAAACAATTCCATATATTCATCCAATGAAGCTTTGTCGTATTTTGGATTTGGATTGTTTTTCAAATAAATTTGAAGGAATTCACTTTTTGTAACTGATTTTCCTCCAATTTCCATAATGGTTTGAGAATCTTGAGAAAAGGCAAATACTGCAACAAGAGTGCAGGCAATCGTAACTAAAATTGACTTCATCATTAAAAAATGTTTAAAAAATTAAACCCAAAAATAGTTATAATTTTTATTATTTAGCTAAGTTTGAAAAAATGAAGTCACAATTTTTATTAAAAATGTCGTGGAAAATAAAATACACAAGCTTAATTTATGTGATGATTGTTGTTTTTTTAACGGATTTTTTATCAAATGTAACTTGTGTCACAATCCATCAATAAATGAATCCTCAATTTTGCAGAAAATTAAAATATTAGTTAAATGGAAATAATAGGATTTATTGCATCGATAGTTATTGGAATTTCTCTTGGTTTGATTGGGGGAGGAGGCTCAATTTTGACGGTGCCTGTATTGGTTTATTTGTTTGGTGTAGAGCCAATGTTGGCGACAGCTTATTCTTTATTTATCGTCGGTACAAGCAGTTTAATTGGTGCCTTTCCAAAGTACAAGCAAGGTTTAATTAGCATGAAAACTGCTATTGTTTTTGGTATTCCATCCATTATAGCCGTATTTGCTACTAGAAAATTAATAGTTCCTGCCATTCCTGATGAAGTATTCACGGTAGGTGGTTTTGTTGTAACTAAGGCCATTTTAATGATGATTTTATTTGCCGTATTAATGCTGGCTGCTTCAATTTCAATGATTCGAGAGAAAAAAGAGAAAAAAGATGTAAGGCTTGATGAAGCATCACCTGTCGAACAAAAATTCAATTACCCTTTAATCATAATTGAAGGCTCCATTGTTGGCGTTTTGACAGGTTTAGTTGGTGCTGGTGGTGGATTTTTAATTATTCCTGCATTGGTGATGTTGAGTAAACTCCCAATGAAAATGGCTGTAGGAACTTCCTTGTTAATTATTGCAGCTAAATCTTTGATTGGTTTTATCGGTGATGCAAGTTCCAACGGTTCATCCATGGATTGGAAGTTATTGGGAATTGTTACTGCCTTGGCAATCGTTGGAATTTTTATTGGAAACATTTTATCTAAAAAAATTGATGGAAACAAGCTGAAAAAGGGATTTGGTTGGTTTGTTTTAGTTATGGGGGTTTACATCATTATCAATGAATTGTTTTTGAAAACGGGCGGAGGACATTGAGGGGTGTGAGTGAAGAATTGAAAGTTAAGAGTTAAGAGTTAAAAGTGAAGAATTAAGACTGAAAAGTTTGAGGTTAGTAGTTGAATGTAGGATGTTTTAGGGTAAGGAATTAGAAAAATATAAAAATAAAATTATGAAACAGTTAATTATGGTATTGAGTCTATTGACATTGGGAAGTTGTGCAACTCAAACCACAAAAAAAGGGAACAAAACGACAGAAACTGTTGTTCAAACTTCAAGCAAAAACACGATTACCGTTGATGTGAGAACTATTGAAGAATGGAATCAAGATGGACATGCTGATTGCGCGGTAAATTACCCAATGGATGTTTTGGCTTCAAAAATTGAGGAATTAAAAAAATACGATGAAGTTATCTTAGTTTGTCGAAGTGGTGGCAGAGCTGGGGCTGCAAAGAGTCAATTGGAAAGTGCAGGTTTAAAAAATGTGAAGAATTTAGGTGCTTGGCAAAATGTGAAGTGCAAATAGATTTTTGAAAGGGAAGTGGATATTATTCATTCCTTCTTAACACATTAATTTTATTGCTGAGCTAACAAAAAAATGATTTTGTAACATTTGTTACATTACTTAAAAAATATAATATCATCTTTGCTAAAATAATTTTTCATGGAAAACAAAAGGAGAAACTTCATTAAATCTTTAGGCGTGTTAGGTGCTGGAATGGCTATTTCAAATCCTTTGTCGGCTTTTGATATGAATGATCACGAGCAAGAGGAAAGTTTTAATTCCAAGGAAAAAGAAGAGTTTACTCTAAGTATTTTACAAACTACCGATGTTCATTGTCAAATTCATCCGCACGATGAACTTTTTTGGGAAAATAATCAGGCTGTATTTAGAAAAACTGGAGGATATAGTCATATTTCGACGCTATTATCTCAATACAAAAAGAAAAATCCGCATACTTTCACAATTGATACGGGTGACATGTTTCAAGGAAGTGCCTTGAGTGTAAAAACTTTTGGTTCTGCTTTCGTTCCAATCTTAAATGCCCTAAATTACGATCTGTATCTACCTGGAAATTGGGAAGTTATTTATGGAAAAAGAAGCATGCAAACCTTACTTGGAAGTTTAAATGCTCCTAAAATTTGCGCCAACATGTACCACGATTTAGGGGAAGGAAAACGTGGCAAATTGATTTTTCAACCTTACCATATTTGGTCGGTTCAAGGAGTTAAAATTGGATTTTTAGGATATACCGATCACTTAGTACCTATTCGACAATCACCAAATTATAGCAAGGGGATAATTTATACCAAACCGGAGGAAAATTTAGCGCACTACGTGGATGTCTTGAAAAATCAAGAACAATGTGCCTACATCATAATGATCGCTCATTTGGGCTTGTCTCAACAAATCGCGCTGGCAAACATGAAAGAATGCGAAGGCGTAAATTATATTTTGGGTGGTGATACGCACGAACGAGTTCGAAAACCAATTGTATGTACTTATTCAAAAGTAGTTGAACCCGGAGCATTTGGATCTTTTATTGGAAAACTTGATTTAAACGTTAAAAATGGAAAAGTAATTTCTGATAATTATGAATTAGTTGAGGTGAATTCCCTAAAAATTAAAGCAGACAAGGAAATTGAAAAATTACTTTTGGAAAGTGAGAAAAATTTTAAAAGCGAAATCAACGAAGTAATTGGATATTCAACGATTCCACTTTATCGCTATTTTGTGGTAGAAAATCCAATTGACACCATGATTTTGAACGCTTTACATTGGAAATTCCCTGAAATAGACATTGTTTTATCGAATGGATTTAGATTTTGTCCGCCAAACACAAGTCCTGATCACACTGGAAATATCCCTATTACAAACGGATATATTTTTGACATGCTTCCTGTGGACAGTACCGTTAGAACAGGTAAAGTTTCTGGAAAACAATTGTTTGAATGGCTTGAAAAAGAATTAAATAATGTTTTTGCCAAGGATGCTTCAAAAAGATTTGGTGGTTGGGTAATCAAATTTCAAGGAATGCAGGTGAGTTTTAATGCTTATGGTGAAATGGGGAAACGCGTACAAAGCGCAACTGTGAAGGGAGAAGCAATTGAAATTGATAAAATGTATTCCATTTTGGCATGCGAAAGAGATGGCGACCCTGCTGATATGTTGTGTAGAATAAAAAATGTGAGTGAAGCAAAAAATTCAAGCTCTACTTTACATAAAGTGATGATAGAATACTTAAAAACGAATTCTCCAGTCACACCAAAACTTCAAAAGAATGCACAAATTTTAGATGCACCTGAAACACTTTTAACACAAGTTTCGGGGGTTGATTATGAATTTAGATAATATTAAATTTCGGGCAGTTTTTTCGATTAATATTTTAGCTGCTTGTTATTTTTAGAAGCAGAATCTTTCGGGGTTCTGCTTTTTGATTATAAAACCTAACGAAGAAAATAGATTCATTTATTGATTAACATCACTTTTACATTTAAATGATGATTATAAAATTAAATTTACTTTGTCCAATCAATTGTGCCTAGAAAACGTAAATCTGGCACCTTTCACAAAAAGTAAGCGTAAAAAAATCAAGTGTTTGAGTGACCTGTATTGAGCGAAGTCGAAATAAGCGAGTTTTGATTTTTTAGCGTCGTTTGTAGAAAGGTAGATGCGTTTTCAAGCACTAGAACTTAGCCGAAGGCGGTCTCAGCGAAGCTACTTTTGGTTCTTTTTGGCAATGAACTTTTCTCATGAGCACAAAAAAAAAGCATAAAAAGGGCGAATAAAAAGAACGGAAATTAGATCTTAATATTAAATTCATTTTTAGTGGTAGATATTAGTGTTATCAAGAGTTTTAATATTCTAACTCAACTTTTTCATTATATTCGTCTCTTGAAAATTCATTTCTATGACAAAATTCACCCTCCGAGCTTGGAATATTGCTGATGCTGAATCACTTGCTAAACATGCAAATAATTGGAACATAGCTAAAAATATGACTGATGGATTTCCATTTCCTTATACCTTTGAAGCAGCGCAAAATTTCATCGAAAAGGTCAAAAACATGCCTATTCAAACTCTCTTTGCCATCGAGATCAATGGAGAAGCTGTTGGTGGGATTGGCTTACATCAACAAAGTGATATTTCCAGAAAAAATGCAGAGCTTGGTTATTGGCTCTCGGAAACTTATTGGGGAAAAGGCATTATTCCAGAAGCAATAAAAGAAATTGTTAGCTTTGGTTTTGAAAATTTAGACATCAATCGGATTTTTGCACGACCTTTTGGATCAAACCTAGCTTCACAAAAAGTACTCGAAAAAGCGGGTTTTACGTTTGAAAGCAAATTTGAAAAAACGCTTTTTAAAAATGAAGAATTTGTGGATGAACTTTTTTATTCCTTCAGAAAATTGAAATAAATCCGCAATGCATCAGTAGAATTATGGAATTACATCAACAACAAAAAATCTTACTTCAGGCAATCGAATTTGAGCTCCAAGAGCAGCAAAAAAGATATTCCTTGCAAAATAATACAAGTTTAAAGGAGCTGAAATCAATGGGTTTGGCCTTACATCCAATTGCGGTAACTCGCAAAAGTTTTGGTTATGCTGAATATCCTGAAATCACTTTTCGTTTGCCTTTTACCTGCGACACTTCAAGTTTTAAAGACAATTGCGCCATTGAATGTTTTTTGGAAGGTGAAAGTTCCGTGAAAGGAGTTTTGTTATCCAGCGATGGTCAAAAGGGCGAATTTCGACTCTTTGCACCCGACTTCCCCGATTGGATTGAAGAAAAAGGTGTTGGAATCAAATTAACTCCAGATGAGCACACGTTTCAAGGAATGATTGATGGGGTGAAAAATTTAAGTAATGACAAACAATTGTTCAATTTATTTACTTCTATTCACGGATCTGAAAAATTTGGTGAAAAAATAAATAATGCCGACAACATTTCATTTGTACCAAAAAACACAAATTTAAATCAAAGTCAGTTGCAAGCTGTGGAAGCAATTTGTGAGAATGAGCACTTAAAAGTCGTTCATGGTCCTCCCGGAACGGGGAAAACTACCACTTTGGTCGAAGCAATTTTTCAGTTAATTCAAAAAGGTGAAAAAATTCTTGTTTCCGCGCCAAGTAATACCGCTGTGGACAACATTGCAAAAGCCTTGCTAAAATACAATATCAAAATTCTCCGCTTAGGAAATACAACTAAAGTTGATGAGGAAATTTTAGCCAATACTTTGGAGGGTAAAATGCAAGAAGGTAAGGAAGCGAAAGAAATTAAAAAATTGAAGATTCGCGCGGAAGAACTGCGAAAAATGGCGAATCAGTACAAGCGAAATTTTGGTCGGGAAGAAAGTATGCAACGCAATTTGTTACTGAAAGAAGTTAAGAATTTGCGTTTAGAAATTCGAAAAATGCGTTCTTATTTTAATGAAGTTCAGCTTGAAAAGGCAGATGTTGTGCTCGGAACGCCAATTGGTTTAAATGATAATTTACCCGAAAAATTACATTTTGACACCTTAGTTATTGACGAAGCAGGTCAAACCTTGGAACCTTTAGCCTGGCTGATTTTCCCCAAGGCAGACAAATGGGTTTTGGCGGGAGATCCATTTCAATTGCCGCCAACTGTTTTATCCCAAGAAGCCGAAAAATTAGGGCTGAACAGTTCGATTTTGGAACAAGTAATTCAAAATTATGAAGAAGTTTATTTTTTGAATACGCAATACCGCATGCGAAAATCGATTGCTGATTTTTCAAGTTCTTATTTTTATGAAAACAACTTGCAAAGTCCCGAGGGTCGCTTAGATATTGGCGAACACATTGTATTTTATGATACCGCAGGAACAGGTTTTGAGGAAGAAACTGGGAAAGACGGGTACAGTTTGATGAATTCAGGAGAATTGAAAGTGATTGCCAGTATTTTAGAAACACAAAATTTGGATATTTCCAAAACAAGTTTTATTTCGCCCTATTCTGCACAGGTGGAAGAAGCAAAAAGTTATTTCGATAAAGGCTTGAAAATTAAAACAATAGATAGTTTTCAAGGACAAGAAAATGAAAATGTAATAATTTCACTTGTTCGATCTAACAATGATTCAAATATTGGTTTTTTGAGTGATTACCGCAGAATGAATGTGGCACTTACAAGGGCAAAAGAGAAATTAATTATCATTGGTGATAGTTCGACCTTGGCACAAGATCCCTTTTATGAGAAGTTATTCAGCTATATTGAAAAGTTGGATGGCTACCGCAGTGCGTGGGAGTTTTTGGGGTGAGGGGAAATAATTGCTGGGTAAAATTGAAAAAGTACTAAAGTTTCTTATAGTAAGAATTTCATAAAAAAAATGACTCCAAAGGAGTCAAACATTTGTAATGGAAGACGTATGTACTCCATTACGAATGAATAGAACGTGTTCTTTTGGCGTGCGTTTTTGGTTCAAAAACCATGACAAAATAACATTATCGATATTTTTTGTCTGCAAACTAACAAATAGTTTGAATTATTTTCTTATTTTCACCAACATAAACACATACAATTATGAAGTTAATTCAAATTTTAGAACAAACAAATTCTCTTGAAAAAAACCAATTTTATAAGATTTTAAACACTTTAATTGAAAAAAGTGGATCAGAAGAAGTTGAGGAAATTTTAAATAATAATTCACGCCAGGTTAAAGACTTTGACAATGAAATTATTGTAAAAATTTTTACTTTACTTACTTCAAACTATCAAACTTTTTTAAAAAATGAATTAGGAAATAATGTTTCACAAATTGAAATCCTACTCGATATATTGATTCGCGATGGAAATTCAATATTGAAAGTTAGATGGTTTGATGAATTATATAGAAAAGAGGTTAGCAAATTAAGTGAAAAAAGTATTGAATTTTTGAATTTAATCAATAGCGAAACGAAAGACATCGATGAAAATCGAAAGAGAGATTATTTAATATATAGAAACTGTTTACAGACAGCTTATCTAAACGACGAAAATAACAACTTTGATAAAAAAATAACTCAAGATGAATATTCAATATTAAAAACTTTAAGTTCTCAACTTGGATTATCGAATGAGGAAGTTCGTTTGATTAATTTTAGTATAATTCCAATTGTTGCTTTAGATGTTGAAAATGTAATTAAGCAATTGAGAGAATTAGGCATAGTTCTTTTTTCTAAAAAAACGGACCAGCTTTATATTTCTGATGAAATAATTAAGATTATTAGGGAACTAAGAGGAAAAGATATTGCTGATAAATATTATAGACGTATGCTAAATCAATTTAAGGATCCAATAATTAATTTAATTTGCAAAAAGCATAACATTTCCCAAAGAAATACGCGTGAGTTAAAAATTAAAACAATTATTAATCAAGGAATAAGTGTTCATGAATTATTGTCAAATGATATTTTTAAGGAAGAAACTCTTATTACTGAGAAGAAAAAGGAATTAAATCAAATTATGATTTCAATCGGAGTAGAACCAAAGGGTGTTACACTTGATGATAAAATTCAATTAATTATCAATTTTTATAATAGTCAAGAGAAAGATGAAAAAATTGGAATTTCCATTGATGGATATAACCTTTTATGCAATGATTTGAAAGAATTTCTACCTGCTGTAAATGATGTAATTGCTCAAGAATTTGAATTTGAGTCGAATATTGATGTTTTGAATAGCTCATTTTTAATTGATCATAATATAAAACCATTGGATATTTTAGATTTTATTTCAAAGGAAGAATTAAAGGATTTTTGCACTAAAAAAGAAATCAAAGTTCGAGGAGATTTAATTCAAAATATTTTAGACGCATATACAGATTCTGAAAATATTTTTATTGAAAATTATATTAATCTGGGTACGAGGGATTTAAATGTACTAAAAATTAACAATATTAATATCAATTCAGCTGAAATTGGAGTTAAATATGAAGAGGTCTCTAAAAGATTGTTGACAGATTTAGGCTTTAATGTTGATGAAAATTTGAGGAATAAAATTAATACGAATAAAGACAAAATTGATATTTTGGTTAATTTGGGAAACAATGAGGTAATAATAATTGAATGTAAAACTGCAAAATCAACTCAATATAATAAATTCTCAGCTTGCTCTCGTCAGATTAAATCCTATCATCAGAATGCAACTTTAAACGGATTAAGAGTGATAAAAACATTATTGATTGCACCAGATTTTACTCAAGATTTCATTGACGAATGTGAATTAGAAATTGATCTAAATCTTTCTTTAATAACGAGTGAAGTTCTTTATAATATTTGGAAAGGATTCAAAGAAGCTAAGCATAAAGTTTTCCCTGTGAATTTATTGATGAGGGATGCCTTAATTAGCGATGAAAAAATTCTGAAAGCATTAAAAGTAAAGTGATTTTTGATTTAAATTAAAGAGACCTTTTCTTATGCTAAAATGTAATATCCTCCCCCTTGGTCCCCCTCCAAAGGGGGAAATGGGAATAAACTTTTTAATGTATTATTTTAATTGTTCTTGAGGTTTATTTAATATAAATCGTAAACTTTCCGTCTTTTTTTGAAGCTACCAAGGAACTTTCAATCATAGAAATCGATGTATATGGAATTGCAAAATAGCTATCTCCATTTGTGATGGTCAGATTTGACTCATTAAACTTAATTTCAAAATTATCCTCCACCATTTTAGTAGTTTCTTTTAAGGCATTTACTGCTGAAATTGAAAATCGGTAACAGGTGTTTTTTGAATATTTTGAAATTTCGTATTCTACAGCTTCTTTCGACATCTGAGAAAAGGAAAATTGACTTAAAAATAAAGTGGAAATAAGGATTAACTTTTTCATGTTCTATTAGTATTTAGTAGTTTAACAATTTTATTAGTTCGTTTTTAACTTTACTTGCATTGGT
The DNA here is from genome assembly GCA_044348665.1 of Crocinitomicaceae bacterium. Lineage (GTDB taxonomy): Bacteria > Bacteroidota > Bacteroidia > Flavobacteriales_D > Crocinitomicaceae > M2408. The sequence goes on along the minus strand of JBIKSI010000012.1, from coordinate 18,576 downwards.
CAACAATTCTGCTTCCAAACCAGAGTTTAGTGGAATTGCAGGCGTGTCAACTGATCCAACAATGGAAATTGGCGCGTCTAAAAACTCAAAATTATCACGTTGAATTCGTCCCGCCAAAGCTAAAGTAAAACTTGCTTCTACAGATTCTTCTGTCACCAGCATGATTTTATTGTGTTTTCTCGAAAGTTCATTTATTCCTTCAAAATCAATCGGATTTAAGGTACGTAAGTCAAAAATTTCAACCTTACCTTCAAATTCTTTTGTAGCTTCTAAACTCCAGTAAATCCCTCTTCCGTAAGTGATTATTACAGCAGATTCTCCAGCAGTAACAAATTCATCTTTAGCACTTTGCACGATTCTACCTTTTCCAAATGGAATGATGTAATCTTCATCTGGTTCAATCGACATTGCTCCTTCAGTTCCTGGGATTTTTGACCAATACAAACCTTTGTGTTCCAACATTACTACTGGATTTGGGTCGTAAAATGCTGCTTTCATCAAGCCTTTTAAATCCGCCCCATTCGATGGGTAAGCAATTTTTATTCCTCGTATATTTGTCAAAACAGATTCTACTGAAGATGAATGATATGGCCCGCCTGAACCATAAGCACCAATCGGAACACGAATTATGCAGCTAACAGGCCATTTTCCATTTGATAAATAATAAGAGCGACTTACTTCTGTAAATAATTGGTTAAGTCCCGGCCAAATGTAATCGGCAAATTGAACTTCCACAAGTGGTTTTAATCCAACTGCTGACATTCCGACGGTGGAACCAATAATAAATGCTTCTTGAATTGGAGTATTAAAAACACGATTGTCACCAAAAGTTTGAGCCAAAGTTGCCGCTTCTCTAAAAACTCCTCCTAATCTCCCACCAACATCTTGTCCGTATAACAATGCTTCTGGATGTTTGTGCATGATTTCACGAATTCCAAAAAGTGCACTGTCCACCATGACCGTTTTTTTCTTTCCTTTTGGTTCACGTTCTCCTCTTTCTTCAGTAATTGGTGTAGGTGCAAAAATAAAATCGGTAATGCTCTCAGGATTTGGATCCTCTGCGTTTAGTGCTTTTTCATATTCTGAATCGACAAAAAGTTTGATTTCTGCTTCAATTTCTGTTAGTTGTGCTTCGTCAATTCCTGATTCTAGCAATTCTTGTTTCAATTTCGGATAAGGATCTCGACTTGCTGCTTCTTCCAAATCATCGCGGTACCATTCTTTTCGAACGCCAGAAGTGTGATGTCCTAAAAGAGGAACTTTTGCATGAATAATAAATGGACGTCGTTCTTTTCGAACAATCTCAAATACTTCGTTTACAGTTGTAAAAGACTCTGTAAAATTGCTCCCATCAATTGTTCTCACATCTAAACCATGAAAACCTTTTGCGTATTCGCTGATGTCTTGAGCACGAGTTTCCTTCGCATTTGCTGAAATATCCCAGCCATTATCTTGCACCAAAAATACGATTGGAAATTGTTTCAAGGCAGCCATTTGAAAAGCTTCCGAAACTTCTCCTTCTGTGCATGAAGCATCACCTAAAGAACAAACAACAATAGGGTTTTTACCCCCAAAATCCTTGTTTAAATTTTGTTTTTCTTTGTATTGAATTCCCATCGCAATTCCCGTTGTTGGAATAGCTTGCATTCCTGTTGCGGAAGATTGATGAATGATTTTTGGCATATCATCTCGTTTTAGCGATGGATGCGAATAATACGTTCTTCCTCCAGAAAAGGGATCGTCTTTTTTTGCAAAAACTTGCAACATTAATTCGTAGGGAGACATTCCAATTCCCAATAAAATGCTATCATCACGATAGTAAGGAGAAACCCAATCTTGAGGCAACAATTGTAAACTCAAAGCCAATTGAATTGCCTCATGTCCGCGAGAAGTTGCATGCACATATTTGGCAGTAATTTCTTTGTTCGCCTCGTACTTTTCTGCAAGGGTTTTTGCCGTGCACATCAATCTAAAGGCCTTTACTAAGGTTTCTTTGTCCACTTTATGATCAAGAATAGCGTTGTTGGAAATAGTCTTTTCCATTGAATCGTATTTTGTTTTGTACAAAAATAGCCATTGTGTTTAGAAATAACAAAAAAATAGAAAACTAAATCGAATGTAGGACATTAAGCAATTAAATGTAACGAAATAGCTACCTTTACGTTTTCCAAAAAAAACTAGTATGAAATTTAATTTCCTTTTTGCTATCCTATTCTTATTCGAGCTTTCATTTACAGCACAACAGAAAGTCAGTGTTTACTTTGATTTCAATTCAAGTGAGTTAAAAAATGAGGAAACTGAAAAAATTCTTTCTTTAATCGCAACAAGTAAAGTTGATGTTACAAAAATCGTTTCTTACACGGATACGTTTGGGACAAAAAAATACAATAACAAGCTCGCAACAAATAGGTTGAATGCCGTTTTAAATCAATTTAAGCCTGAAAATTTATTAAGTTCTAAATCGGAAGTTCGTGGTGAAGTTTACCTTGATAAAAGTGAAGCAGTAAAAAATTATAAAGGGTGGAGAAGAGTCGATATTTTTTACACTTCTAGACCATTCAACGAACCAATCGTTACTGAAATTGTAGGAGTTATTGAAGAAAAAAAAGAGGAAATTGTTATTGAGACTTCCAATGAAAAATTTAAAGAATTGTTGAGTTCAGACTCCCCAAAAACAGTTGCCTTAGACGTAAAGTTTTTTGGAGGTTTGGCTGAGTTTGTGCCAACTTCCATGCCTGATTTACAATCGTTCTATGATTTTTTGAACGAAAATACCGAAATCAAGATTTTAATTCGTGGACATGTGTGTTGTATGAAGGATTATGAATTATCTGTCCTTCGGGCGCAAGCAGTTTATACCTATTTGGTAAATCGTGGGATTGACCCTAAACGTTTGACATATAAGGGTTTTAGTAATACTCTTCCAGTTGTTTTTCCAGAAATAACGGAAGAAGATAAATCCTTAAATCGTCGGGTAGATGTGGAGATTGTGAGGTAAGAAAATTGGCTTGATCTTACAAACTAGTAAAAACTAGGATCCGCAGCTCAAACATTCATCATCATCTTCTTCAGGATGTTCTTCAATTCGAGGATTTAGGATTTTTTTTAACTCATAGATTTCTTGTTGGAATTCCATGTCTGCGAATAAATCTCCTGTTAATTGTGCTTTTAATTCTTCAATTTTTGTGCGAACCTCATTTTCTGTCATTGTCATATCTTTTGAAATTAATGTGGGGTACAAAAATAGTGGATTTTTGAGTGAAAATTTTACTACATTTTTTTTTCTAGGAACAATGAATTGTCGATAAACAAAAAATCCCAGCTATATCAATAACTGGGACCTACAATTTTTATTTTATGTTGACTACTTTTCTGCAGTAACCATTGCTTTCAAATATTCTCTATTCATACGAGCGATGTTGTCTAATGAAATCTCTTTTGGACATTCAACCTCACATGCTCCAGTATTTGTACAGTTTCCAAATCCTTCTTCATCCATTGTTCTAACCATGTTTAAAACTCTGTCTCTTGCTTCAACTTTTCCTTGAGGCAACAAGGCCATTTGAGAAACTTTCGCTGAAACGAATAACATAGCAGAAGAGTTTTTACAAGTTGCAACGCAAGCTCCGCAACCAATACAAGCTGCTGCTTCAAATGCTTTATCTGCGTCTGCTTTTGGAATTGGAATTGCATTTGCATCCATTGTTCTACCAGAAGTATTTACAGATACAAATCCTCCCGCTTGTTGAATGCGGTCAAAAGCACTTCTGTCCACAACCAAATCTTTGATAACTGGAAAAGCTTTTGCTCTCCAAGGTTCGATATAGATTGTTTCGCCGTCTTTGAATTTACGCATGTGTAATTGGCAAGTCGTAACCGCTCTATCTGGTCCATGAGCTTGACCATTGATATAAAGTGAGCACATACCACATATTCCTTCACGACAATCGTGATCGAAAGCAATTGGCTCTTTACGCTCGTTGATTAACTGCTCGTTTAATTGGTCTAACATTTCCAAAAAAGAACTGTCTGTAGAAACATTATCAAGTGAATAAGTTTCCATTGCACCTTTCGCATTAGCGTTTTTTTGACGCCATACTTTTAGTTTGATGTTTATTGTTTTTGATGCCATATTTTTAGTTTTTAGTTCTCAGTTTTTAGTGCTTAGTTTGACACTCAAACTGGAGGTTATACTTTTCCTAATTTCTGTTGCCTAATTATTTATAATTACGAGCAGCAATCTTAATAAACTCATAATTCAACTGTTCCTTGTGCAATTGTGCCTGATTGATATCACTTCCTTTGTATTCCCAAGCTCCAACGAATTTGAAGTTTTCATCATCTCTCAATGTTTCTCCTTCAGCATCTTGGTATTCTTCTCTGAAGTGACCTCCGCAAGACTCTTTTCTTTGTAAGGCATCCATTGCCATAAGATGACCTAATTCCATGAAATCAGCAACTCGCATCGCTTTTTCCAATTCTGGGTTCATTTCATCTGAACTTCCCGGAACAAATACATCTGCGTAGAATTCTTTTCTTAAGGAATCTATTTCTGCAATTGCTTCTTTCAATCCTTGTTCGTTTCTTCCCATTCCAACTTTATTCCACATAATTAATCCTAATCTTTTGTGGAAAAAGTCAACCGATTTTGTTCCGTTATTGTTTAAGAATTGGTCGATTTGAGATTTTACTCTTGTTTCTGCTTCAGCAAATTCTGCTAATTCAGTTGAAATTGTTCCCGTACGGATATCGTTTGCTAAATAATCAGAAACAGTGTATGGTAATACAAAATATCCGTCAGCTAAACCTTGCATCAAAGCAGAAGCTCCTAAACGATTTGCACCGTGGTCAGAGAAATTTGCTTCTCCTGCAACGAAACAACCTGGGATTGTTGATTGTAAGTTGTAATCAACCCAAACTCCACCCATCGTATAATGAACCGCTGGATAAATTTTCATTGGAGTTTCATACGGATTTTCATCTGTAATTTTCTCATACATTTGAAATAAGTTTCCGTATTTACTTTCCACCCATTTTTTACCCAAGGAAATTATTTCTTCTTCACTAGGATTGTGATTTCCACTAGCGTATGCAGCTTGTTTTCCTTTGCTTATAATTTCTGACGAAAAATCTAGGTAAACTCCTTCGTTTGTATCGTTTGCTTCAATTCCGTATCCTGCATCACAACGCTCTTTCGCAGCACGAGATGCAACATCACGAGGAACCAAGTTTCCAAATGCTGGATACCTTCTTTCCAAGAAATAATCTCTATCTTCTTCTGCAATTTGAGTCGGTTTTAATTGTCCCGCTCTGATTGCTTCTGCATCTTCTTTTTTCTTTGGCACCCAAATTCTACCTGAGTTACGTAAAGATTCAGACATCAATGTTAATTTAGACTGATTCGTTCCGTGAACTGGAATACAAGTTGGGTGAATTTGCACAAAACAAGGGTTCGCAAAAAAGGCACCTTGTTTATGAACTTTCCATGCTGCGGTAACATTTGATCCCATCGCGTTTGTCGATAAGAAATAGACGTTTCCGTAACCTCCAGAGGCAATAATTACTGCGTGAGCAGAATGTCTTTCCAATTCACCTGTAACTAAATTACGAGCAATGATACCACGAGCCTTACCATCAACTTTAACAATGTCAAGCATTTCGTGACGGTTGTACATTTTCACTCTTCCCAAACCAATTTGACGGGAAATAGCTGAATATGCACCTAACAATAATTGTTGTCCTGTTTGACCTGCTGCGTAGAACGTACGTTGAACTTGTGTTCCACCAAAAGAACGATTATCCAACAATCCTCCGTATTCACGAGCAAAAGGAACACCTTGAGCAACACATTGATCAATGATGTTTCCAGAAACTTCTGCTAAACGATGAACGTTTGCCTCACGTGCTCTGTAATCCCCACCTTTAATTGTATCGTAAAATAGACGGAAAATACTATCTCCGTCGTTTTGGTAATTTTTTGCTGCATTTATACCACCTTGTGCTGCAATTGAGTGAGCACGACGTGGTGAATCTTGAAAACAAAATGCTTTCACGTTGTAACCCATTTCTCCAAAAGATGCTGCTGCAGAAGCTCCAGCCAAACCTGTTCCAACAACAATGATGTCGATTTTTGGACGGTTATTTGGTGCAACTAATTTTAGGTGATCTTTGTAATCGGTCCATTTTTGAGAAATATGACCTGCTGGTATTTTTGAATCTAAAACTGACATGTTTCTGATATTATTTCGTTAGATAAATGTAAACTGGGATTGCTGCAAATGCTAATGGTACAAGGTATGAAAACGCTTGACCAAACAATGCGATTCCTTTCGTGTAACGTGGGTGTCTCGCTCCCAAAGATTGGAATGCTGATGCAAAACCGTGATTTAAGTGGAATGCTAAAACAAGCATAGAAATCACATAAAGAACAACTGCCAATAATGCGTATTCGTTTGCAGGAATTCCCACTTCTTTTCCTTCTAGATTTTTCTTCGATTTATCGTGTCCAAAAAAGGCATAAACTAAAGAGTGTAAATCTTTGTAACCTTCGCCAATCTTCACATTTACTTGTTTGGAATACAATTCAGTTCCATTTTTTACCTCCACCTCTGGGCTATTAGGAATCATGGATAAGTTGTGCGTGTAATAAATTTCCTGTTTTTGGACTTCGCCCATTTGACCTGGAATCGATAATTCAATGGTATGCAATGGAAATGGGTCTGAAGAGAATTTCATTTTCCACCAAAAGTTAGCCATGTGCGTAACGATAAAAATCAAAATCAAACTACCTAAAAGTGCCATGTTTCTTGAAGCCATGGAAGAATTGGCAGATGGTTTTGAGTACGCATAATTTACTGGTCTCGCTTTTTTGTTTTGAACAGCAAGTAAAATACCATCAATTGCATGAAAAAGAATTGAAAGATAAGTTAAATAAGACATCACCTTGATCAATGGGTTGTGTGTCATAAAGTAAGCATACTCATTAAAAGCACGTTTACCTTCTTCTCCAGCCATGAAAAGCTGAAGGTTTCCTAATAAATGCCCTACAAGGAAAAGACATAAAAACAAACCTGTTAATGCCATCCAATATTTTTTGGCAATTGAGGATTTTAAAAGAACTGATTTACTCATTTTTTTAATTTTGATTTAAAAAATTTCCACAAATTTAATAGTCTAAACAATACTAAAAGCATTTTTGTTCTTATTTAGACTGATTTTAGATTAGACAAGAAGGTGTGTTAATTTTTAGGATAAATATGCACCACATACCTAAAAACGGGGGAAGGAAATTCTACTTTTTTTTCTTCTACAACGATTTGCTCGCCATGCTGAATTTTTTCAAATTGTTCTTTGCTTGGTAAAACAAAATCTTGCCAATTGTCTGTTGCTGTAATTTTATGAATCGGATATTTCCAATGGTAAAAAGCTAAGGCCTGTTCGTAGGTGATTTTTTTGATGATTTGGGTTTCTGCGCTTGTGGAGTCGGGGAGGATAAAGGTATTAACCTTTTTATTAAAAATCTCGTAATTTTGATGGTAACTAACATCACTGGCTTGCATGAATTGGTTATAATGATATCCGGATTCACTTTTACCGGAATAATTTTCCAAGGAATCTAAACTTACCAATTTCCAAAGTAATAATCGACCTTCCTTATTAACGGGACTTTCTAAATAATAAATACCCTGCTCACTTCTTGCTTTAGCACTGCAATAATAATAAGTAAATATTGGATTTATTAAATATTTTTCATCACTAATAACTTTCATTACGTCTTTTATTGTAGGTTCATTCAAATTGATTTTATTTTTAAAATTCAAATTGAAATAAAATCTATTTTCAACTTTATACTTTGCATTGAAGTTAATCCACATTAACGTACCTTCATCAAAATAATATTTCTTATAATCTAAAAATTCTTTTGCTTCTTCGAGTTTAGGTAAGAATTGATACAAATTTTCCCTTAAAATAGAATCTTTTACATAATTTACGTATTTTTCATATTCTTTATTTGAAATTTGCCATTGAGTTGTATAATTTCTTGAAGGAATTTTAAATTCATTTTTAATAGTTTCTCTTTGAATATCTTCAGATGTTGGCAAGCTAAGTAAAACCTTATAATTCAATTTATGTTTATCGAACTCTTTTTGAAGTCTTTCTTGTTTCCAATGACAAAAGGCATTTGCTTGTATACCATTTAAACCTAATATGGGTTCATTCGAATGTACCTTTTCATAGGATTGAGCAAGAACATCAAATACATCCTTAATTAATTTGGATTTTTTTGCCCAAATATAAGGGTCAGAAATTGTTGTAACGTAAAATTCAAACTTACTTGGAACTACATATTGATTATTTGAGTAGTAATTGTATTTTTTTACCTTTGGAAATACTTTAATAAATGAGTCTATTGAAATTGATTTAAAACTTTCATATTCTTCATAATATTTGTATTGGTTTTTCCTTTCATCAAATTCTCTTTTTTTGTAAAAGCGTTCAGGTTGTGATAAATACATATCTGCTAGTAGTGGAGATTCTTCTTTACCATGATAGTCGAATTTCTTTTCCAAATCAAATGTGAAATTTAAAGGATAACGATTTCTCACATTTCTATCTTCTTTAGCAATAAGCTTTTCTCTTTCAAATTTGATATTACCGCCATTTTTCTCAGGTTTATAATTTAGTAATTCAAAAGCATCCTCATTATTTTGTAAACCCCAATATATTTTTTCTCTTGCTATCGAATCCCTTATATAATTCTGAAACTCTTGGTATTCTGCCACAGTTACATAAGAAGTTGACATCATTTTTTTGATTTCTGAACCTTCTTTAAAATGAATGGCACTTCGAAACAATAAAAACTCATTGTTGAAAAAAATTCCTGTTGTATCATCTGGAACTACTAGAGAAGTATCTGCAATTACATTTTCATTTAAGGAAGAATACGGATACGATTTTTGTGGTGTCAGTTCAATGAAGTTTTCGCCTAAGATTTTAGTGATTTTTTTGGAATCTGTGGGTGAGATTTGGGCATGGCAATTCTCAAAACTTAAAAGTAATAGAATAATGCAGCACAAATATTTCATTGAAATACAATTTAAGTTGAAATAAATGTAAATATACAAAAATTTCTAATCTAAACTCACGCCTTGTTTTTTCAATAATCGATTCACAAAAATTGCAAAAAACAAAATATATGCAAAACATAAAGCTCCTACAATAAATGAAGGTTGTATGCCTATAATATCTGAAAGTTTGCCTTGAAGTGGAGGAATAAGTGCTCCTCCTAAAATCATCATTACCAGAAATCCAGAACCTTGGGCTTGATATTTACCTAGGCCGGTCAGTGAAAGTGAAAATATACATGGCCACATGATGGAGCAAAATAGCCCTGCACTCAAGAATGCATATACCGCAATCATTCCAGAAGTTAGCAAACCGATTACCAAGGCAGTTAATCCCAAAAATCCAAAAACACTCAAGGATAATGCTGGTTTATCGTCTGCGATTAAAAATGCGATGAGCTGCACCGCAACGCACAAAATGTACCACTTTAAGGGCGCAACATTGTAACCAGCCAAAACTGAAATTCCCAATATGATTCCAAAAGCAATTAAAGGAAGTATAAATTTCATGAGGTTTTTTGTAGCTTTTGTTAGGGCAAATGCATTTATGGCCCCAGACCAGCGACCAATCATTAAACTTCCCCAATACATAGAAATGAAGGGAGTTATTTGAGAGGATGAGTAACGTCCAAATTCCTTTTGTTTTAATAATTCGCCTAAATTACTTCCAACAGCAACTTCTACTCCTACATATACAAAGATGGCAATCATACCCAAACTTAATTGTGGATATTTCATAGCTCCCCAGCCATCTGGTTTTTTTATTGCTAAAAGATTTGCTGAGAAGATGCCTATTATTACAACCAGTAAGGCAAAGGTTAACCATAGCATTCTTGAATTTTCAAGCGGTTTTTTCAATCTTAAAATTTCTTTTGTAACAGGCTCAATGCTTGCTTTTATCTTGTTTATTTCAGTTTCAAAGGCTTTAATTTTTAAGTTGTTGTTTGATTTTTGATAATTGTCGGCATGTATTATATTACCAATACTATCATTGATTTTATTGATTTGTTTCGTGTCAGTTTCAATAGATTTTTCAAGTTTTACAATAGCTTTGGCTTCCTTTGATGTGTAACTTGAAAAAACAGGTGCAAAGCAAGCTATTAACAAACCAGTTATAATAAGCATTGTTACCATCGCTTTTGAAGCAGTTTCTTGTTTATTATCTTGGGATTCTAATTTTCCAGCTGGAACTTTCTTTGAGAAACCGAATAAAGCTGCAATACCCAGAAAAAGACATCCAACTCCAGCATATAGTATGACCACTTTGCTCAAACTTAATTTTGAAATCATATCATCACTAATTGTTGATGCTGTTCCAAAAAGAGCAAGTGCCACCAAAACAGGACCAATTGTTGTTCCAAGGCTGTTAATTCCACCCCCTAGATTAATTCGATTGCTACCAGTCTTTTCATCCCCAAGTGCAATCATAAAAGGATTTGCTGAAGTTTGTTGAAGTGAAAATCCTAAAGCAACTATAAACAAACCGAATAACATTCCTGCAAATACATTAAGGTAAACTGATACAATCATGGCAGCGGCTCCAAAAGCAGAAAAAAGCAAACCATAGACAATACTTTTCTTGTATCCCCAGCTTAATACAATGTCTTTGGAAGACCTATTACTTGCTACGAAAAGTCCTAAGGCACCCAAGTAGTAAGCTCCATAAAAGGCAAAATCTATCAATTGACTTTGAAACTGATCTAGATGAAAAAAATGCTTGCAAAAAGGAATGAAGACACTGTTTCCAGCTGCTATAAAACCCCAAAAGAAGAATACCGTTGTTAATGTTGTTAGTGCTCCATAATTCGTTTTTCCATTTTCCATTTTTATTATAATTTAATTGATTTTTTCGTCTAATAAAATTTGTATGTCTTCGATTAAATGATTCACCTCTTTAGTTGAAGTTCCATCGTAATATCCTCTAATTCTTTTTTGTTTGTCAACAAGTACAAAATTATTGGTGTGGATAAAATCACTTCCTGCATCACCCAAATTTTGGGCTTCAGCTGGTTTCAACACAAAAAAGGATGTTCTGGCCAAATCATAAAGTTTTGCTTTTTCTCCTGTTAAAAAATGCCATTGTCCAGAAATCGCTCCGTGCGCATCGGCGTATCTTTTCATTTGTTCAACCGTGTCAATTTCTGGGTTGACCGTAAAACTTAAAATTTTAAAATTCTTATCATCTGCGAAAGCTTTTTGAACCACTTGCATGTTTTTATTCATTTTTGGACAAATTGTGCCGCAAGTAGTAAAAAAATATTCAACGACATATATGTTGCCATCAAGGTCTTGCGAAGATATTAAATCACCTTCCTGATTTTCAAATGAAAAATCTCCAATTTTATGGCCATAGCCTTTTCGTTGCATTAAAGAGTCAACCATTTCAGGATTTACATCAATTGGATTATAGACTTTTAAATCATGCTTTTTATCTGGAGTCATGATATTATAACTAATAATAATTCCAGTAACTGCGATTGCAAACAATAAAATGATTCGTAACATAATGCAACAAAGGTAAAAAACTATTGTAAATTAAAATTTTTAGAAGAAAAAAAAATCGCGAATATTGATTTATAAGATATTTAATTCTTAATTCTATCTTTGCACCCAAATTATGGCAAAAAATAAATTAAGAAGGTTTCAAGAAATGAAAAATTGGTCGAATTGTTTCGAACCACCTTTCGATGTTGAAACATTGCAAAACTTTCCTTTAAAAGGAAAATGGAGATCAGATTATTTCAAAAATGAAAATCCAATTGTATTAGAATTAGGTTGTGGTAAAGGTGAATACACCATTGGCTTATCGCAGTATTTTCCAGAAAAAAATTTTATTGGCGTTGATATTAAGGGAGCTCGAATTTGGGTTGGAGCAAAAGAAGCAACTGAAAAAGAACTTGCTAATGTTGCCTTTTTGCGTACAAAAATTGATTTTATTCATAATTTTTTCATTGAAAATGAGGTAGATGAAATTTGGTTGACATTTTCAGATCCACAACCGATAAAACCAAATAAACGATTAACTTCAAAATATTTCATCGACAAATACAAAACAATTTTGAAGGCAGGAGGACTTGTACATTTAAAAACTGATAGTGATGTTTTATTTGAATCCACCTTGGAACAAATCGAGGAGCATAAATACGAATTGTTAGAATCAACTTGGGATTTGTATGCGGAAATGGATCAAAATTTAGATCAAACTACAAAAGACATTTTCCATATAAAAACACATTACGAGAAGCTATTTACTTCGAGAGGTTCCGTGATAAAATACTGCAAATTCAAAATAAATTAAGCGATTTTAGTTCAACTAAAAGTTTATCCTTATTTTTACCAAAAAATAATAATAATGAAACAAGTTTCCTTCAACAGCATAGAAAAAGCAATTTTAAAAATTGACAATTTAGACGACGATCAACTAGAAAAAGTAGCGGAAGAATTTGCAACTGCACAACCAACTCTTTTGGGTTACATCATGTCTGCCGCTTTAGAGTACAAAAATGAAAACTTGGAAGGTTTATTAATTTATTACTATTGTTTGATTTCAGAAGCATTTGCAGCTGAAGGCATCGAATTAAATAATATTTCAGACGACGATATTGATACCTTCGAAGAACCATTTTTCGAAATGTTAGATACGTATTTCGATACAGACGAAGACGATATCATTGATGAATTTTGTCAGCAAGCTGAATTAGCGAAATTCATGGCCACTGAAATCAGTGTGGAAGATGAAGACGGAACCGCTTTAGATGATGAAACTGCAACACAATTATTTATTGTAACGATGGCCCAAATTACTTTGATGTCGCGTGCGATGAAGGGTTGATTAGTTAATTAGCAAATGTATTAATTAGCTGATTAGCTGATGGAAAGATTAGCTAATTAATAAAACAATGAAAAGTCCTAAAGAAATCGTATCAATCATGCTTGAAAAAGACAATTTTAGTTCTTTTTTAGCTCTTGAAGTACTTGAAATTGGTTTAGGTTTTTGCAAATTATCTTGTACAATACATTCAACGTTGTTAAATGGGTTCTCCATTGCTCATGGTGGAATCACCTATTCACTAGCAGATTCTGCTTTAGCATTTGCTTCCAATTCTTACGGCTTTAAAGCGGTGAGCATAGAAACCTCCATTTCCCATCTAAAAAAAGTGAAGGAAAATGACATATTGCTTGTTTCCTGTACAGAAATTAATCGCTCCAAAAAATTGGGAAAATACCAAGTTGAAATTCACAACAAAAAGTCAGAATTAGTTGCTCATTTTTTGGGAACTGTTTTTATTTCTGAAGAAATTTGGTGATATTTTTCTAGATTTTATGCTTGCGTAGTTTTTTTTTGTAAATTTAGGGTGCAAAATAATCTCTATGGACTCAAAAAGAACAACCGTTGATTTTTTTATACGTCAAAATTGGCACAAAATTCAACGCATGTACAATCAAAAATCGCAAGGATTTGATATTTCAATTTCTGTCGGTTACATCTTGTTAATGATTGATAAAGAAGGAACTCCTTCAACTCAACTCGGCCCGAAAATGGGAATGGAACCTACAAGTTTGTCACGAACTTTAAAATCGATGGAAGACGATGGACTGATTCGTCGTGAAATTGATAAAATTGATAAACGTAAAGTGTTTATTTTTCTTACTGAAAAAGGAATTGAAAAAAGAAGAATTTCCCGAGATGTTGTCTTGGATTTTGATGATCGATTAATTGCCAAAATTCCGAAATCTAAACTCAAAGCCTATTTTGAAGTAATGACTTTTGTGGAAGAATTTATTGATAAAGAATTGAAAATAATGAACAACTAATTTAGCTTATTAGATGATTCGATTTTTAGATTGTTCGATGAATTTGTCTAAAAATCTAAAAATCCATTAATCCAACAATCGAATAATATGAATCGTATCATAAAAAAAATCGCCGTATTAGGTTCTGGTGTTATGGGATCTAGGATTGCTTGTCACTTTGCGAATATTGGCTGCGAAGTTTTATTGCTTGACATTCAACCAAAGGAGTTGAACGAAAAGGAAATCAAAAGTAGTTTAACAACAGATTCACCTCAATTCAAAAACAGAATTGTAGATGAAGCCTTGGATTTCGCTGTGAAATCAAATCCTTCACCTTTGTACCGCAAAAGTTTTGTTTCTCGCATCAAAACGGGGAATTTAACGGATGATTTAAGCAAAATTGAATCATGTGATTGGATTATTGAAGTAGTGATCGAACGTTTGGATATCAAAATACAATTATTTGAGCAGGTTGAAAAATATCGGAAAGCAGGAACATTAATTTCTTCCAATACCTCTGGAATTCCAATTCACTTGATGACCAAAGGGCGAAGCGATGATTTTAAATCACATTTTTGCGGTACGCATTTTTTCAATCCACCACGTTATTTACAATTATTGGAAATTATTCCAACGAAAGATACAAATCCTGAAATTGTCACTTTTTTGAGAGATTTCGGAAGTAAGTTTTTAGGTAAAAAAACAGTTATTTGTAAAGATACTCCCGCGTTTATCGCAAATAGGGTAGGAGTTTATTCCATCATGGCACTTTTTCACGCAGTGGAAGAAATGAATTTGACAGTGGAGGAAGTAGATAAATTAACGGGTCCAGTTTTGGGTCGACCGAAATCTGCCACTTTTAGAACCTGTGATGTTGTTGGTTTAGACACCTTGGTTCATGTCGCAAATGGCTTGAAAGCAAATTGTTTGACAGATGAAGAAAATGCTTTATTTACCTTGCCAACTTATATTTCAAAAATGGTGGAAAACGGTTGGCTTGGTTCGAAAACAAAACAAGGTTTTTACAAAAAAGTCACCTTAGAAAATGGTAAATCTGAAATTTTAGTTTTGGATTTAAAAACCATGGAATACCGTTCCGCTGAAAAAGTAAAATTTCCAACGTTGGAAATGACAAAACCGATTGATGATTTGAAACAACGTACCAAAATGTTGTTTGCTGGAATGGATAAAGCAGGTGAATTTTACCGCAAATTATTTGGTGGATTGTTCGCCTATGTATCGAATCGTATTCCTGAAATTGCATATGAATGTTATAAAATAGACGATGCCATCAAAGCTGGATTTGGTTGGGAATTAGGTCCTTTTGAAACCATGGATATCATTGGTTTTGATCAAGCATTAAAACTAATTGAAGCACAAGGTAAAAAGCCTGCTGCTTGGATCTTGGAAATGAAAGCCAAAGGAAATACGACCTTTTACAAACAAGAAAAAGGACAAAAATTATTTTACAATCAAAATTCAGGACAATACGAAGTGATTCCTGGAACGGAAGATTTAATCATTTTAGATACCTTACGAGCTGAAAATACCGTTTGGAAAAATTCAGATGCAACTCTAGTACATTTGGGTGATGGAATTCTCAATTTAGAATGGAATACAAAAATGAATACCATCGGCGGCAGTGTTATTGAAGCGATCAACAAATCGATTGATTTGGCCGAAAAAGAATACAAAGGATTAGTCATTTCAAATACTGGTCAAAATTTTTCTGCAGGAGCAAATGTGGCAATGATTTTCATGATGGCAATCGAGCAAGATTATGACGAGTTGAATTTTGCGGTGAAAGCTTTTCAGGACACCATGATGCGCTTGCGTTATTCAAACATTCCAGTAATTGTTGCTCCTCACCAAATGGCCTTAGGTGGTGGATGTGAAATTTCAATGCATGCTGACAAGGTTGTTGCTCACGCAGAATTATATATGGGACTTGTTGAATTTGGAGTTGGTTTAATTCCTGGCGGAGGCGGCTCAAAAGAATTTGCAAAACGATTATCCGACGAAATCAATGCTGGAGATGTTAAAATCAATAAGTTGAGAGAACGTTTTTTAACTGTTGGTCAGGCCAAAGTTTCTACTTCAGCGCACGAAGCTTTTGATTTAGGTTACTTGCGAGAAGGAATTGACGAGATTGTAATCAGTAGAGATTATCAATTAAAACGAGCAAAGCAAGCTTGTTTGGAATTAGCAAATAACGGTTATGTTGCCCCAAAACGAGCAAAAAACGTAACTGTTTTAGGTCAAGAAGGGTTAGGAATCGTTTTCGTTGGAGCAAATTCAATGTTATCAGGTAATTACATGTCAGAACACGATCAAGTGATTTCCGAAAAATTAGGTTTTGTACTTTGTGGAGGAGATTTATCGGAAAACACTTTAGTTTCAGAACAATATTTATTGGATTTAGAACGCAAAGCTTTTGTAGAATTGTGTCAACAGCGGAAGACTTTGGAAAGGTTGGAGAGTTTGGTTAAGAATGGGAAAATACTTCGTAATTAGACTTGAGACAATAGACTTGAGACAATAGACTAGAGACATTAGATAATAGACTAGAGACAATAGACAATAGACTTAAAACATTAACTAAATAAATATAATGATGACACATAATTTTAGAGAATTAAATATTTGGAAAGACTCAATATTAATTGCAAGTTCAGTCTATCAATTAACTTCTAAATTACCAAGTGAAGAAAAATTCGGTTTAGTTTCGCAAATTAACAGGAGCGCTGTATCTGTTCCATCTAATATCGCTGAAGGATCTGGAAGATCAACCATCAAAGATTTTCAGAATTTTTTGAATATTAGTTTAGGTTCTTCATACGAATTGGAAACGCAATTAATCTTAATTGAAATGATTTATGGAATTAAAACTGAAGAAATAATATTAAAAATAAACGAATTACAAAGAATGTTGAAAGGCTTCAAAAAGTCTCTTGACAAATAATTAGTCTAATGTACACAATCTATTGTCTAATATCTATTGTCTAATATCTAAAATCTAATATCTAATGTCTAGAACAGCATACATAGTAGCGGGCTACCGCAGCGCAGTAGGAAAAGCAAACAAAGGAGGTTTTCGCTTTATGCGACCAGATGATTTGGCGGCGGATGTTATCAAACATTTAATGGCACAATTTCCACAATTGGATCCAACACGTGTGGAAGATGTGATTGTTGGTAACGCCATGCCAGAAGCCGAACAAGGTTTAAATATGGGAAGATTGATTTCCTTGATGGGGCTAAATACGGATAAAGTTCCTGGAATGACCGTAAATCGCTATTGTTCTAGTGGTTTAGAAACCATTGCAATTGCAACCGCTAAAATTGAAAACGGAATGGCGGATTGCATCATCGCTGGAGGAGCAGAATCGATGTCGTTGATTCCGATGGGAGGCTGGAGAGTTGTTCCTCACCCAAAAGTGGGGAAAACAAACTCAACGTGGTATTGGGGAATGGGATTAACTGCCGAAGCCGTTGCCAAGCAATTTAAGGTTTCTCGTGAAGATCAAGATGCATTTGCTTTAAAATCGCACGAAAAAGCACTTGCAGCAATTCAATCTGGAAGATTTAAAGACGATATTGTGCCAATTTCGGTTGAACAAATTTACTTAGACGAAAACGAAAAACGTCAAGTGAAAAATTACATTGTTGACACTGATGAAGGTCCTAGAGCGAGTACGATTGAAGCATTAAACGCTTTGATACCAGTTTTTGCCAATGGAGGAAGTGTAACAGCAGGAAATTCTTCTCAAACATCAGATGGAGCAGCTTTTGTGATGGTGATGTCTGAAAAAATGGTGAAAGAATTAAACATCGAACCGATTGCTCGTTTGGTAAGTTACGCCGTTGTCGGTGTTGAGCCACGTATCATGGGAATTGGACCAGTAGATGCCATTCCAAAGGCAATAAAAATGGCAGGATTGAAGCAAAGTGATATCAATTTATTTGAATTAAACGAAGCTTTTGCGTCTCAGTCTTTGGCTGTTACAAGAGAATTACAACTTAATCCTGAATTGGTAAACGTAAATGGCGGAGCAATTGCACTTGGACATCCATTAGGTTGTTCTGGAGCGAAATTATCCGTTCAAATCATGAATGAATTAAAAAAACGTGGCGAGAAATATGGCGTTGTAACGATGTGTGTTGGAACAGGGCAAGGAGCCGCTGGGGTGATTGAGATGGTTTGATTTCTAAAATGATTAATGGAAAAATTGAGATTATTTAATTAACTTTGTTAATATGAAAGGAATGAGTTTTATCCCTGATAATGATAATCACAAAAAATGGAAGTTACTACCTACATTAAAACTGAACAAGGAGTAGTTAAAGTAATTAAGGTGCTTTAAATTATAACATAAAATTATACAAATGAGAATATTAATTGTATCACTTATTGTTTTAAATTCATCGATGGGAAATAGTCAGTTGTCTAGAACATATCAATACTATTTATTCCAAAAGTACACGAGTGGTTTTACCTCAAGTAATATTGTTGAACCATACAAATATTTGTATATAATAGTCCCAAAATCTTGGACAACTTTTTATCAAAGTTAAGGTGTTTTTAGGACACTTTTTTGTTTTGATAAAAATATTCATTTGGGGTTAGATAATTTAAGGATTCATGTCTTCTTTCGTT
>JBIKSI010000011.1:0-37283 GCA_044348665.1 Crocinitomicaceae bacterium | reverse complement strand
AAAAAGATTAACGAAAAAACATTTGTTGTAAACTTTAAAGAAAACAATGGTTATTCACCAAGTTTGTTAACATTTACTGGTAAAAGTTTAATTTTGAGACATTTTGATTATCCGTCAGAAACGAAAATTTTTGATGTGATTTTAAATAAAACAAATGTGGCAAAAGGAAAATTAAATTTAATTTCTTTAGACCCAAGTCAGAAGGAATGGGAAAAACTTGATCAAAAAATTATTTTTGGAAAAGAGAATGTGTTTTTTAAGAAATAGCTTGAGTTTTTGGCATCTATTAACAAAAAAATTAAATAATTGTTAAAATTACACTAAGTATGTAACGAAATCGAAAAAGCAACGTTATCTTTGTAAACGAATTTAATTTTTAGCCCTGCTCTTTGGCACGGAATTTGAAAGTTAGATTAAAGTTAGTTTTCATAAGTAGTAGTTTAAGTTAGGTACAAAAAAGAGTGGAGCTTTAGTTTCACTCTTTTTTATTGTGGCAATTTTATTTAAAATAAATCAACTAGTTTATCACCCTTTTGTAAAAAGTAAGTTTTTAACCCCATTTTATTTGCACCTTCAATGTGCTGAAAACTATCATCAATAAAAACAGTTTGTTCAGGAATAAAATTGTTTTCACGGCACACAAAATCAAAGGTAGAAATATGTGGTTTACGTTGTCCAATTTCATGAGAAAAGTAAACTTTTTTAAAAAATGGATGCAAGTTTTCTTCTGAACAAATGTCTTTTAATTTACGGTTAAAACACTGTACATGTATTTCATTCGTATTACTTAGAAGTACACAGTTTTTTGAGATCTTTAATTGTCTCAATAAATTCAAGTTTTCTAATGGGAAATCTAAAATCATAGCATTCCATGCAGCAACTACTTCATTTGGACTCACATTTTTCGGAAGAAATTTTAGTAGTTGGTTGATAAAATATTGTCCTGAAATTTTTCCTGTTTCAAAATCATCAAACAATCCGCTTTGTTGCGCTTGGGAATATATTTCATCAAAATTTTCCAATCCCAAGTTTTGAAATGCTTGTGCAGTTTTGTGATAATCGATGTTTAGAATAACTCCTCCTAAATCAAAAATAATATTATCAAAATGATTTAACTTCATATTTTACGGCATAAAAAAACCTGCTGAAAAAATCAACAGGTTTTGAAAAACTTATTCTAATATTAAAGTGCAAAAGCAGCCTTAACTTGATCTACGAAATCTAATTTTTCCCAAGTAAACAATTCCACTTCTTTTTGGATTTGAGTACCATCAGGAGAAGTAAAAGTTTTGGTAACCACTTCATTTTTACGACCCATGTGTCCGTAAGCAGCAGTTTCACCGTAAATAGGGTTTCTTAATTTCAAACGTTGTTCGATTGCATAAGGTCTAAGGTCAAAAATTCCTTCAGCGATTTTAGCAATTTCACCATCTGTTTTATTCACTTTAGCTGTTCCATAAGTATTGATGTATAAACCACAAGGTTTAGCAACACCAATTGCATAAGAAACTTGAACTAAAACTTCATCACATAATCCAGCAGCAACTAAGTTTTTAGCAATGTGACGTGTTGCATAAGCAGCAGAACGGTCAACTTTACTTGGATCTTTACCTGAGAATGCACCACCACCGTGAGCACCTTTTCCTCCGTAAGTATCAACGATAATTTTACGACCTGTTAAACCTGTATCTCCGTGTGGTCCACCGATTACGAATTTCCCAGTTGGATTGATATGGTAAGTAATTTGATCAGTAAATAACACTTGTAATTCTGGTTTTAATTTCGCTTTCACACGTGGAATTACAATATTGATAATGTCCTCTTTGATTTTTTTCAACATATCTGCTTCTGAACCAAAATCATCATGTTGTGTAGATACAACGATTGAATCAATTCTTTGTGGAACATTGTCATCAGAATATTCAATTGTAACTTGCGATTTAGCATCTGGTCTTAAATAAGAAATCAAATTTGATTCATTATTTCTGATATGAGATAATTCTTGTAAGATTTTGTGCGCTAAATCTAAAGCTAAAGGCATGTAATTGTCAGTTTCTTTAGTAGCATAACCAAACATCATTCCTTGGTCACCTGCACCTTGAGCGTTTGCTTTTGCTTCAAAATCATTGTTATCCACTTTTCTATCAACACCTTGATTGATGTCTTCAGATTGATCGTGAATTGCAGATAAAATACCGCAAGATTGTGCATCAAACATGTATTCCGCTTTCGTATAGCCAATTTTAGAAATTACCTCACGTGCAATTTTTTGTACATCAAGGTAAGTTTTTGTTTTTACTTCACCTGCCAATACAACTTGACCTGTGGTAACTAATGTTTCACATGCAACTTTTGACGTAGGATCAAAAGCCATGAAATTATCAATCAATGCATCTGAAATTTGGTCAGCCACTTTATCTGGATGTCCTTCTGAAACAGATTCTGATGTAAACAAATATGACATTTAGTTTAAATTTTATTAATGAATACTATTTTTTTGAACTGCGAAATTAATAAAATTTGCTGAAATAAAAAATGTTGGCAATTTAGATTAAAGTAAATTGAATAATTAATTTTGAAATTAAAGGTGTTTTTACTTTTTTTGTTAAGAATATTAATTACTATTGTTATATTAATTTGCAGAACTTATGACAAAAGCATTTTTGTATATCCTTTTCATTTTTTTAGTTGAGTTTTATTTTTCACAACCTAACGCAAATTTTACTGTAAGTTCAACTACTACTTGTGTCGGACAAACGATTACGATGACCAGCACTTCCACACCAAATGGTTCACCGATAACAAATTATATTTGGAGTGCTCAAGGCGCAGTAATTGAACAAGGTCAAGGGGCAAACCTGACAAGTTTTAGTTTTACTTATACGATTGCAGGAACCTACAATTTAAGTTTGATTGTTCAAGACGCTAATGGACAGTCTTCTAATTCTTTTCAAACGAATGCCATTCAAGTTTTTGACAATCCTCTCGCTGCAATTTCTGTATCTAATTTAACGTGTACAGAACCTTTTCAATTAAGTTTTAATTCTGCTGGATCCTCGGTGGGAACAAATTTTTTATATTCGTGGACACTTCCTGGAGGAGTTCCAGCTTCTGCGAATACATCAAACACAACATCAAGCTACCTAAACGAAGGTGCTTACTTGGCCACTTTAAGAGTTACAAATCAAACTAGCTCTTGTTACACAGAAGTCACAAAAAATTTAAATCTATCTAGTTTTATAAGTGATTTTATATTACCTGAAAGTATTTGCAAAAATTCACCAATTTTACTACAAGATGCAAGTTCAACGGGTGTAAATCAATGGACATGGACGGCAAATGCTGGCACAATAAGTGGCGGAAGTGGTCCGAATCCAACTTTGATGGTCAATCAAGCTGGAACTTACACGGTGACTTTAATAAGTAAAAATACGGCAGCAGGTTGTCAAGACACAATTACCAAAAACATAGTGGTAAATGATCTTCCAAATGTTTCTTATTCTGAAAATTTGAATTTTGGCTGTGCTCCAAAAATGGTAAGTTTAAGTAATACTTCAACGCCAACAGCTGGCATAAATTTTACTTGGGATTTCGATGATGGCAGTCCTGTGTTTAATGGCACAATTCCGCCTCCACATGTTTATACGCAAAACAATAGGATGTATTTTCCTAAACTTTCAGCAATAGATCAAAATGGTTGCCGAAACTTTTTTATTGGTGATACCATTTTCTTTTTCCCTCCTGAAGCAGATTTTAAGTTAAATCCAGCAAACGGTTGTGCACCTATGATGGTTCAATTTACAGATCAATCCTATGCTCCTAGTGGAGAAACCATTGTAAGTTGGAAATGGAATTTTAATGATGGAGGCACTTCAACTGTGCAAAATCCAAGTCATCTTTTTGCTTGTGGTTTCTACGATGTAAGACTTATCATTCAAACAGCAAGTGGTTGCATCGACACAACCTACTTGTCGGATAGACCCATTAATAATATTTCTGCTTCAGGAGAACACACGACAGTTTCCGATAATATTTCAATAATAAAATTAGCAGATTCTTTAACTATTTTCAGAAATTACAATGATTCTCAAAGCAATAATCTTCCTTATGCCACCATTCGATATGGTGAGCAACTTTCAACAGATTTCACCTATTCGCCTTCTGTACTTTGTCATGACGAAGAACTCACCTTATTCGGAAATACTCCCATTTGTCCGTCGGATCCTAGCGAATCAAATGATATTCAATACAATTGGACGTTTGAAGGTTTTGGTGCTGGTGGTGGTCCAACGCCAATTTTCACTAAAACATTTTATGATACGCTTCATTTTGATAACCCTATGGATGTTAGTTTGGAAATTGATTATAGAGGTTGTATTTCCGAAGAAACGACTAAAACAGATATAATTTACCTAAAGGGACCAATTGCAGATTTTCGAACTAATGCCCTTTTTTGTAATCAAGGTGAAGGGCCTCATTCTGTTCAAGTAACAGATACGTTATCAATTTACGGTCATGCAGGAGATTATATTTTTGAAGGGACTCAAGTTGTTGAGGACCAATCGGATGACGATGTGACATTGACTTACGATTGGGGAGATGGTTCAGTTGAGATTTTCGAGGATGATGCTTTTTTTGAAGACCTTGATAAAGGAGCTACAGGGCACGTTTATACAGGTTTTGGAACTTATACTATCAAGCAAACGATTGTGAATCATACAACAATGTGTTCAGACACTTTCGTACAAACAATTCATATAACAGAAATTAATGTTGGTCTATTGACGGATTCAGTTTGTAACTTGGAAGAATACTACGTATCACTTGAAGGACAAACACCAATTGAACATTATCCAATTTTATACACAACAAGCTTGGATAATCAAGGTTTTACAAATTCAAGTTCAGGACAACAAATCACAATGCCCAATTTTCCTAATTTCTACCAGCACCAAATTCCAGGGGAAAAGGACGTGCAAATTATTGCAACAAATTTTTTAGGTTGTACAGACACGCTGTATGAAACTATTCAGGTATTAGATTTACCACAAGCAGTGATTTCTGTATTAGATGATACGATTTGTAAAAATTCAAATGCTGTTTTTTCAGGGATTAATTCAATTTTGGGTGATTTTCCAAGTTGGGGGAATTATACCTGGACTATAAATAACTCCACAGTAATTAATTCTGCTAACCTTGATACACTTACCTTTTTTGTGGATGATATTTTGAATTTAAAACTAAAGGTGAGTGATGCTTTTTCCTGTGAATCAGAAAATACAGCACAAATTAACATCTTTACACAAGGACCAAACGCTAGTTTTTCACACAATGAATTTTTATGTAATGATGTAAATGAACTATTGGATGCAAGCGCATCGATTGGGAATTTACCCTTGAGTTTTACTTGGTACTTAGATGGACAGGAAATTGCAAATTCTGCCAATGACTCGCTTTATAATGCAATTCATGTAACACCAGAAACAGATTTATTCGCAAATCATTCCTACAGTTTAGTGGTAAGTGATAATAAAAACTGTACAGATTCCATCCAAAAAACGGTTTTTGTTTCAAATCCCCGAATTACAAGTTTGACACCTACAATTACAGCAACTTATGTAGATGTTAGTGGTAATTATACCTGTCCACCAGTTTATGTAGATTTTGATTTAACGTATCAAACAAATTACACAGCAAGTGACTACAAATGGTCATTAGGAAATGATTTCGACACTGATTTTGACTCTTATAACGCTAATCCTCAAGGGATTCAATATATAGAAGCAGCTGCCTATGATTTGTATGTTCAAATGACAGAATCAACAACAGGCTGTATATTTTCTTATTCTGAAGAACCATTTTTAACGATTGGTGGTCCTAAGGCAGAAATTTTAATCACATCTGATCCAAATGGTTTATGTGGCATGTCTTACCTTTTTGAACTGATAAATCCTTCCAATAATTTATATCATTGGTCATGGGATTTAGGTGATGGAACCATCCAAACGAGTGCGGAAAACCCAGATAATTCATTTACTCACACCTATTTAGATGTAAATGATTTTGCACCTGTAATTACGCTTGTTGACGATTCTTCGCAATGTATAATTCCAATTACAAAACAAATTGAGGCCTTTGAAAATGGTTTAGATGCATTTTTTGAAATGAATCCTAGCAATGCAGTGGTTGACCTGAACATGGAATTTGATGATTTATCAACTAGTTCAAATAGTACGATTACTTCTTGGGTCTGGGATTTTGGGGATGGAGATTCGCTTACAAATAATTCAGCGGTATCAGCCTATCATACTTTTTTGGATGAAACGAGTAAACTTGTTACTTTAACCATAAGCGATGAGTTTGGTTGCACAGATCAATATAGTTTACCAATAAGTTTATTTACAGTTAATTTTGCTATTCCTAATATTATAACAAATCCTGGTGAAAATGGAGTTAATTCCTACTTCAGTTTATTTGAAGATATTTTTAATGATTTTGAACTTATCATTCTTAATCGATGGGGAAATGTTGTACACAAATCTTCTAAGGACCCATTAAACCCTACTTATTTGTGGGATGGAAGAGATTTTAGAAGTGGTGAATTGTGCTCCGATGGTGTCTATTTTTATGTAATTGAGGGTGTTCTTTTAGACGGAAAAACCATCAAACACCAAGATTACGTGACATTAGCTGGAGGGAAATTTTAGTAATTGTACATTACAATTTCCCAGCAACAACAAAAGGTAATTTTTTCATAATTGTACCGCCATTGGTATCAAATGCTTCGAAAAGTAGAACATAAGCTCCAATACTTGCTTTCTGATTGTTTTCAGTAACACCATCCCAATTAAATGTTCCTTCATTGCCAATAATTTCACTTGTTACTAGTTTTTTGATTACCCTTCCTTTGTCATCATAGATGGAAATTGACGCTAATTTTCCAGCATTAATCATTTGATAATTTATTTGCAATACATCTTCAAACCCGTCGTTATCTGGAGAAAATATTGAGTTGGTTAAACTTATTTCACCTAAATCTTCGCCATACATTAACTGTGAGTTCATTTTACCAGGAGTTGCATAGCCTGAGACAGAAGAAGCGGTATGCCAATTATTTTTGTCGTTTGATTTCCCATTTGGATCAATTCTTTCCAGTGATTTCCCATCTTGATCGTCTAATAAAGCAAAATGCCAATCATCTTCATAACTCACTTTGTCTAAAGTAGTAAATTGTTTTACTAAAAACACAGTACTTGAATCATTACTATAAGTTGGTAAACTCATTTGGATAAATTTTCCACTAACAGCGTTAGAATATAGTTGTTTTAAACTTGTACTATCTTGCGTAATCACCACGTAATCATTTGGATAAAGAATATAGTTTACTTCAATAGTTTTGTTGTTTGCTATGGAGTCGTTATCAAAATTAGCTAATTGGTAGTTTTTTAAGTTGATTAATTTCGCTGATTTATTATAAAGCTCTACAAAATCATAGCCTCCTGTAATTGGGTCTGATAAAATTTCATTGATAATTACATCTCCAACAGTTGCTTCTTCAGGTAATGTAAATGTAGTGTTTATGGTTGTGCTATTATTCCAGCAATCTGCGACATTTTGAATGGCTATCGTATAAATTTGTGAGCCTACAAAATCCTCGTTAAATTCTATTAATGCGTTATTTGTGAACTCATTAGTTACATAAATATTTGTTAAACTCAAGCCTGGTCCAGCCACAATTCCTGCGTTTTCAAGACTTGTAGAGTCCATACCTTCATTGAAAGTAACAGATAGATAATTTGGTTCGATGGCTGTAATTTCCAGAATTGTTGGTGCTGTGATATCCGGATTGGCATCAAAAATTGAATTTTGAGATCCAGGAGTTCCTCCAATGATTGCATTACTTGCTGACCAATTATTAAAGTCAGAACAAGGATCATTTAAGTTGATTAATTCCAAGGAGTAACCACCATCTTTTTTGATTTCATCCTTGTACCAAGTATCTGCCCAAACAACACTATCAATAATGGTTGTGTTATCTGAGTAACGCAAAACAACATTGTCACCAGAATTATTTTGACTCGGAAAACTTGTTACTGAAATGGGATTTGGGAAAGAATCAACAGCTGAACTTGAACATAAAATTTTGTATTCTCCAGGAAGTATCCAAGCATCTGAGATTGTTCCTGCACTGGAGTTATCTGCTAATTTCCACCCATTCAAATTAAAAATCTTTGTACTTTTATTATAAATTTCAACATATTCTACAGATGGTAATCCGATTTTTGGTGAAGGGTCTGCATAAAATTCCGTGATTATCACATCACCTTTTGTAGGAATATCAGACACCAATAAAGAAACATTAACGCTTTCAGAGACAATCGCATTTGAAAACAAATCACTTACTCCAGTTATCGTTAATGTATTTGTTGTTCCATTTGCCAAAGGTGAGGCAAGGGTTAGGTGAACTAAACTGAGATTTACAGCATCTCTAGTAGCTGATGAAATGGTGTATGAGGGCAAAGAATAATTTACTTCATTTTCCGCCGAAACTTGTTCTACATTCTCTGAAAAAAGTACATCAATAGTACTTGCATCTAACACCGTTGCCGAAACAATTGTTGGAGCTGCTACATCTAAAATGATTGGTCCAACATAGACGTCATCTATAAAATGTTTTTGAAAAAAACTTGCCGTGGATTGGGTGATTTTTATTCCAAAAAAAGAACTTCCTGAAAAAGCATTATCATTAATTGTCCCTTCTAAGGTATAAGAATTCCCTGTTCCGCTATTATCTCTTTCTAAAGTCCAATCATTTGAGGATGTTCGAATTACCTTAATTTTTAAAGTGTTATTGGAAGTATTTGTTACCCCATCTATACCATCAATTATTTTAGTTTCTGTTCCAGTCAAAACATTAAATAAAGATATTTCATCTGATGAACCCCCAATTCTCACAAAGTATCCGTTTAGGGTACTAGAATTTAAATCCGATTGGTTTGAGCACAAATAAACATCAACAAAATTTGCACTTGAGGTATTAAATCCTAGTCTTAAAGAAAATTCCCATTGTGTATTTGTAAACAAACTACTTGCACTTGACAAATAAAAAGTTGAAGAGGCAATTATTTTGTTTGATCTCAATTTTAAGTTTCCTCCATCATCGGCAACAACAAAAACAGAATCATCACCCAACCAAGATGGATTTGATGAAAAGTCATTATCTGAAAAATTATCTTGAATTTGTCCAAAAGCAGGACCTAAAGTGGCTAGTAGAAAGAATAGAATAATTTTTTTCATTCTGATTATTTTGACGTTTAAAAGCTAAAAATAAGTATTTTTTTTAAAACCTTATACTTTTTGCTGAAAAAACACTTTTTATGAGCAATTTTGATTGATAAAAACTATTTTTTGAACATTCAAAAAAATGCCCAGATGATTTAATACCTGAGCACTTTTTGAGTTTTAAGTTAGAATTAGAATTACAATCCTTCTTCCTCAATTTTTTCTTTTTTTGCTTTCCTTTTTGCTTTTAGAATTTTCTTTTGTTCCTCCGTTAACTCTCCCGCAATGGATTGATGACGATTTTTATTATTCGCTTTCAATTGCTCCTTTTTTTGTTCTTCAGTTAATTCCTTTTTCTTGCGAATTTCCTGATTTTTTTGAGCAGTTCTCAAGTTGATTGCATAAATTTTGTCTCTTTGTTCTTTTGACAAAGTGATTTCCTTTTCTAATTTACTTGTTGCAATCTCTGCACGTTCTTCACTTGTTTTCTTAGCTTTTTTCTCTTGTCCAAAAGAATAACTCCCTATTACGATTAAACAAATTGATAAAATAATTGATTTCATGACTTATATTTTTTAGTTTATATTGTGTAAGACAGTGCAAATGTAAAAAGGTTTAATTGCAATTCAAAAGTTTTGGTTTTTATGCTCGTTAATCATGGATTTTTCTGACAATTCTCATATTTTATTAGTTTTTTCGAAAATAACTTTGTAAAAAACATAAGACTATGAAATTAAAAACTATTTTATTGATGTTTATTGGGTTTTCTATTCATTCAATATTCGCCCAACAAACAATTGAAAGTTCAATTTCTGGAGGAGATTGGTCGAGTGCTACTACTTGGCTCGGATCAGTTGTTCCAAGTGCAAATGAACACGTTGTTCTAAATGGTCCAGTGACTGTCCTAGGAACGGTTACGTGCAATGATTTAACGATTTCCTCAGGGGCAAGTTTAATGAACGGTACAAGTACTACCACAAGTTTGAATGTAAATGGAAATTTTACCAACAATGGTTCATTGATTAACGATGTGAATGGTTGGTCCTTTTACGTGTATATTCAAGGAAACATTGTAAACAATGGAACTTGGAGAACTAGTCAAACCATCTTAAATTCAGCGCTTACTCAAAGCATATCGTGTGGTGTTGAAAAGTACTTCGAACCGACCTCTTATTTAACAGTTGCCAATAGTACAACAACGATTCAAGTGAATTCAGATTTGTACCTAAAAAACAGATTTTTAGTAAATGGTGCAAGCGTTGAAATGAATCAAAATAGTTTTTACTTATCTGGGAGTGCGAAGTTTGAAAATGGTTCCGTTAATTCCTCAAAACATATTTACTTTCAAAACGGTGCCAACTTGGGTGCTGGAGGTCATAATTTAACGATTGCTGGAGATAGTATTTATTTACATAACCTCGCTCGTGTGGGAGAAATCACTTTCCAAGGTGTTGTTTCTGTCCAAGATACCTTGATTAATATAACAAGTCAAACTACAAACGTGTATGTTCAAGGAGATTTAATCAACAACGGAAAAATTTTAAATAACGAGTTTGGGTGGGCCTTTTACTTAAATGTATCAAGAGACTTACACAATTATGGAGTTTGGAAAACGAACGAGACAAACTTAAACGGATTAACAACGCAATCTATTTTTTGTGGAACGGATAATTATTTCGAACCTACTTCCTGGCTTGAAATTACGGGAACACCTACTTTAGTTCAAGCAAGTACGCCCTTGTATTTAAAAAGTAGATTTTTATTGAATGCTCAGTCGATACAAGTGAATGAAAATCAGTTGTACCTTTCAACAAGTGGACGTTTTGAAAATGGTACCGTAAATACAAGCAAACACATCTATTTCCAAAATGGGGCATATTTAGGTGCTGGAGGAATAAACTTAACAGTGACAGGTGATAGTATCTATTTGCACCATGTTGCACGAGTAGGTGAAATGACTTTCCAAGGTGTTGTTTCTGTCCAAGATACCTTGATTAATATTGTTAGTCAAACAACCAATTTTTATGTGGTAGGTGATTTAATCAACAACGGAAGTATCTTGAATAACGAATCAGGTTGGGCCTTCTATGTTCATGTTTCCAGGGATTTACACAATTACGGAATTTGGAATACCAACGAAACCAATTTAAATGGTACAGGAACGCAATCCATTTTTTGTGGGACGGATAATTATTTCGAACCTACTTCCTGGCTGGAAATTACGGGAACACCTACCTTAGTTCAAACAAGTACACCCTTGTATTTAAAAAGTAGATTTTTATTGAATACACAAGCTATACAGTTGAATGAAAATCAGTTGTTTATTTCAAACAGCGGACGTTTTGAAAATGGAATCGTAAATGCAAGCAAACACATCTATTTCCAAAATGGGGCATATTTAGGTGCTGGTGGAATTAATCTTACAGTGGCGGGTGATAGCATTTTCTTGCACCATGTAGCGCGAGTAGGTGAAATGACTTTTCAAGGTGTTGTTTCTATGGAAGATACGTTGATAAACATCACAAGTCAAACTACAAATCTAACTGTGGTAGGTGATTTAATCAACAATGGAAGCATCTTGAACAATGAATTGGGCTGGGCTTTCTACCTTAATGTTTCGAAAGACTTACACAATTACGGTATTTGGAGAACGAACGAGACAAACTTAAACGGTACAACAACTCAATCCATTTTTTGTGGAACTGATAACTACTTCGAACCTACTTCGTGGCTCAAAATTACAGGAACACCAAGTTTGGTGCAAGCGAGTACACCTTTGTACTTAAAAAGTAGATTTCTATTAAACGCACAAGCTGTTCAATTGAATGAAAATGCATTGTTTATCTCCAATAGCGGAAGATTTGAAAATGGAACAGTAAACACAACAAAACATGTGTACTTCCAAAATGCAGCATATTTGGGAGCAGGTGGCATTAACTTAACAGTAGCGGGAGACAGTATTTTCTTACACCACGTTTCCCGTGTAGGTGAAATGACTTTCCAAGGAGTAGTTTCTGTTCAAGATACCTTGATTAATATTGGTTCACAAACAACCAATTTAACGATTGTAGGTGATTTGATCAATAATAGCAAAATTTTGAACAATGAATCAGGGTGGGCTTTCTATTTGCATGTTTCGAAAGACTTACACAATTATGGAGTTTGGAGAACGAATGAAACGAACTTAAATGGAACGGGAGTACAAACAATTTATAGTGGTACAGATAATTATTTCGAACCTACTTCATGGCTGGAAATTACAGGAACACCTAGTTTGGTTCAAGCGAATACTAATTTGTATTTAAAATCACGCTTCTTGCTAAATTCGGATTCAATAGCATTAACGGCACACGATTTATTTTTATCAGGAAGTGGTCGCTTTGAAAATGGAAAAGTTCAAGCAACAAAACACATTTACTTTGACGCTGGTGCCTACTTAGGAGGAGGTGGAATCAATTTAACTTTGGAAGGTGACAGTATCTTTTTTCATCAAGATGCGCAATTGGGAGAAATGACGATCAACGGTGTTGTTTCTGTTCTTGAAAATTTAAATAATATCAACTCGCAAACAACTTCGCTCACCATCAATGGAAATCTTCATAATTTCGGCTTGATTGAACGAAATGCAAATGGATGGGCGTTCTACCTAAGCGTTAATGGCTCATTTACCAATTTGGGTGGATTTACCCCAAGCACACTGGCTCTTTCTGGAAATCTGGACAATTTAGGTTCATTTGATATCTCAACGTTTACTTTATACAGCGATAATGAGCGCACCATCAAAGGAACAGGAATTTCTGCCACCAATTATTACTTCCAAGATTCAGTGAAATTAGTTGGAAACAATGTAATTCCTCGTTTGACACAATTGCCTGCTGATCCAACGGCTTTGTTACAAGTGATGCCAGATGCAGCAATCGAATTTACAGACAGACAAGCTCCAAGTCAATTGCTAAACAAAGGAAAAGTGTTTTGGACACAAGACATTACTTCTGCAAGTTCAACGACTTACTCTTTCTACAAAGCCACTGCGAAAAACAGAGTTGGAACAACAATTACGCAATTAACAGTTGAAGGATTTGAAGGTACATTGCCTCCAGGAATTACCAATTCAATGACACAGTATTGGAAGTTCCTCAACCATCCACGTAATTACCAAGATACCTTGGTCGAGTTGAATTTGTTCTACAACACTAATGAGTTGAACAACAATATTCAAGCAGACTTGAAAGTATTCTTTTCAAACGACGGTGGTTTAAATTGGATTTTTGTAGACGAAAATGTTACGCATACACAAGCGCAAAACAAATTCACATTAACCAACGTTGCTTCAACAGGTATTTATGCCTTGGCTTCTTCTGAACTGGGAATTTCTACCATTCGACCAAAACTAACATACATTGAAACTAATTTTGGTGGTAACTTAGGACAAGTTTCTCCTCAGCTTTATGGACAATCTTTACCTGCAAATGCATTGGTAAGATTAGATAATGGAACAACTATCATCGAGGCAGATACTGTGTTTGTAGTAGATGAATTAGGCGATGCTCTCTCGGTAGCATTCACATTCACAGGTGAAGCGCCAGGTTTGTACGATGTAATCGTTGAAATCCCTGGAGATACCATTATGACTTTAGTACAAGCATTCGATTTACAAGCTTCAACGGGAGCTAAACCAAATGTATTTTTATCTGGAAGACAACGTGTTTTAATAAATCGTTGGCAAACCTACACCATTACGTATTCCAACATTGGAAACATTGATGCGAAAGCAGTTCCGGTTTTCATTGCGGTGTCAGAAAGACCAGGTTTAGAGATTGAATTTGTAGATTTTGAAATTGAAAACCCACAATACGCGTACGACAATGGATATGGAGAATACGTGGATACTGCTGCGATTTATTTCCTTGCAGACTCAGCCTTTACGGATTATTCAGGTGTTCGCGTGTATCCATTCTACATTCCAAGTATTGCTGCAAACTCTGTAAGTACGGTAAAATTTCGAATCAAAACTCCAAGCGATGTGAAAGTTCAAGTTGCTATGCAGGAACCAATTTTTATAAACCCGATGAAAACCGAAATGGCACAATGCATGATCGGAATTTTAGGAGAAGGAGTGATAGATGCAGCGACAGGAGCAATTCCGGTTGTTGGATGTATTACTCAAGTTGGAAAAAATATTTTCAAAACTGCAAATTCTGTCAGTACGGAAGGCAAAAAATCATGGAGAAGCTGGATGAAAGATTGGGCAATTACATTTGTGGATTGCGGAATCAATCTTTCAGGAGTGGGCGGTGTGATTAAAGCCGTTGGGATTTTCACTGTGAACATGAAAGGGTATGCCGATGCTTTTGCTGAATGTAAAGCGAAATATAACAAAGAAATTGATGTCGATGCTGTGTCTTCTTACGATCCTAATGAGAAAGTAGGTCCTGCTGGTTTCGCAACAGACAATTATATCGCATATCCAGATGATATTTCGTATACGATTTTCTTCGAAAACGTGGAAACAGCAACAGCACCTGCTCAAACCGTTCACATTGTCGATACCTTAGATGCAGCCGTATTTGACTTTGAAACCTTCAATTTCGGTTCGGTGAGTTTTGACACAGTAAGTTTGAATCCAATTAAAATCAACAATGCATTCACGATGTACCGCGACATGCGTCCTACGAAAGACATCATTTTGGAAATCAAAGGGGATTTTGATCCAAGCAACGGAGTTTTAACGTGGGATTTCACTTCTCTTGACCCAATGGAATTAGTGTTGACAGAAGATCCACTAGGAGGCTTCTTAGATCCGAATGTTGAAAGTCCAGAAGGAGAAGGCTTCGTTCAGTTTAGCATCAAACCACTTGCAGGTTTAGCACACAATGCCTCGTTGGTGAATGATGCAAGCATTATTTTTGATGTCAATGCTGCGATTGTGACCAATTCGTATACAAACCACTTGGATTTACTTGCTCCAGTTGGACAAATTGATTCACATGAACTTTTAGACGACACAACGCTTGTGCTTAATTGGAGTGCAACAGATCAAGGTTCAGGAATCAGAGAGTATGTGTTGTATGTTTCTAAAAACGGAGGTGAATACTTGCCATACTTCACAAACAATGGAGAAACATCTTTGATTTTCTACGGTGAAATTGACACGAACTACCGTTTCTACATTGCTGGAATTGACAGTGTTGGGAACGAGGAACTTGCTCCATCTATTTCGGATTTTGAAATAACTTTTGAAAATGCTATTGTACAAAACGTGGATGGAAATTTATTCAAACTTTACCCGAATCCAGTTGACAAAACCTTGAATATTTTGCTTTCAGGCAGCATTGAAAAGGAACTTCGCTATGAAATCAGAGATGCTTTTGGTAGGTTGATTCAAGATGAGGTTTTGAGTGCCGACAAAGTGCAAGTAATTAACGTGGATAAACTGACGGAAGGAATGTATTTTATTAACCTGATTCAAGGTGACGAGATTAAATCGCTGAAGTTTATTAAGAACTAATCGAGTGTATTTGTTGAATAAACGATAATAAAACTCAAAAGGCTTTCATAAGAGAGCCTTTTTTCTTTATTTTGAAATTGTAAAGAAAGAAAATATTATTTCAAAGTAACTTTTACTTTCTTGTCTTGGTTTACCTCAAATGAAGCGCTTTTGAAAGAAGGAGCACTAAATGTTTCTCTCGCATTATTAGAAAAACCATATTTTTCGGTTGGAACACCAAACATATTTTTATCTAAGATTCCATTTCCATTTTCATCATGATATACTGCAAAAGCGTAAACATTAGCAGGTAAGTTTTTGAATACAACTTCAGAAGAACTTGCTTCTTGAACCTTATTTTTAAAATTTTTTGTGGCAGAAGGAAAATTATCTCCTTCTCTATACAAGGCAATTCTGATATTTCCTTTTTTTGAATCGAGACCTTTTAACTCGATGGTTAAATCATAGTCTTTAGGCTGAAAAAATGAACTTAAAAAATAAAAACAAGCAATAAAAATCTCCATACAATCGAAAACAAATTAATATTGATTTTGTTCAATTTGAATGTTTATTTCTCCATCTTGAGGTTTTATTTTTTGCTGTTCAATAATTTTTTCAAAGCGCGAAAAAACAAGCCAAATCAGACCAATTAAAAGTAGGGCATAAACAGTAAATTTTATTAAAAAAAACTTACTTGCTTTTGGTGAAACGAATTTTTGTAATTCAATTTTTCTTTCCACTTTCTCTTCTTGATTTGTGTTTGCTGACATTTCCTTAAAGTTGGGCTTAAAATTAAGGCTAGAAATGATATGAAATCACAAAAAATACTTATTTTTGAAAAAAAATTCATCTTGAAATCAAATTATTTACTAATTCTTGCTGTACTTTATTCCTTGAATTTCTTTTCACAAGATAGTGATTCAGAAGAAAAATTGATTTCTCGTTTTCGACCGGGAGTAATGTGGTTTTATACAGGTTTAAAACCAGCAACACCAGAAAAAGTTAGAAAATACGATCGATTAATCGTCGATCTTGTTTACAGTGATTGGCTTTCAAAAGAAGTTAAACCTTTCAAAAACAATGCAACTTCCATTGGTTTTAATACACATTTAATGTTTGATTTACCAATCACAAAAGGGAATACAATTTCTTTTGGTACAGGAATTTCATACGGACTTTATCGGGTTAATACGAGTGGTTATTTTGTTAGAAGTGAATTATTACAAAAAACCGAATTTTTTGATGACGCTTCAGTTTATGGAGTTGAAAAATCTGTGTTTAAGATTAACACCTTTTCAGTTCCCTTTGAATTGCGTTTTAGGGGTAAAAACTGGAAGCACGCAAAATTTCACATAGGTGCAAAAGTTTCCTATCAGTTTCATGCATCCACCACCTTGTCTTCAACAAATGAAAAGATAGAAAGTCAGCAAAAAACAATTGGTTTTTATGATTTAAATCCAATCAATGTAAGTTCGCATATTCGTTTTGGAATTAGAAATTGGAGTTTATTTGCCTCGTATGGTTTTTTACCTATGTTTAAATCAAGTGAAAGCGTTCAACTTAACCCATTTCAAGTTGGTTTGAGTTTATCACTTTTTTAGAAAATTTAGCCAAGGATTTCACTTATTTCACGGATTTGTTTAATGCTTGGAAGATAAAAATATACAAAAATACTTTTTTAATTTCGTGTAAATACGTGCAATTTGTGGCAGAGTTTAAGCCGTGAATTTCACTAACGCAATACATACATTTTTTAATAAACAATCCTCTTAAACTTCAAACTAGGCTCACCGAAATTAATAATTAATGCTAATTTATTTTCCGAGACTTTCAGATAATTGATGGTTTGAGTATAAAATTCATCTTTCATTTTGGATACTGCTTTTATTTCTAAAATAATCTTATCAAAAACAACAAAATCTGCGTAAAATTTATGTTTTAAAACTATGTCTTTATACTTAACATCATATAATACTTCGCGCTGAAATGGAATTTTAGCAACATCAAATTCATGCGCAAGTGCATCTTTATAAATCACTTCAAGAAATCCGCTTCCTAAGGTGTTATAAACTTCATAGCATTTGTTAATAATGATGTAACTTTCCTCAGGATAAATTAATTGTGGCATTTTTTAAGTTTAGTTGTAAAGCTAAGTTAATAACAAAATTCAAAAAAGTCAAACTAAAACACATTTTTTTCGAAAATTTTTTGCTTTAAGATTAAGCCACGGATTTCACTAATGTCACGAATTGGGTATGTTCGTTGTAACTGAAAACTTAAATTATGATGACTTCTAATTTGTGCAAATACGCGCAATTTGTGGCAAGTTTAAGCCACGTATTTCACGAATTGACTTAATGTTTGGAAGAAAAAAATGAACATGAATTTTATTCTATTTTCGTGTAATACGTGCAATTTGTGGCAAAGTTTAAGCCACGTATTTCACTAATTTCACGAATTGACTTAATGTTTGGAATAAAAAAATGAACAAGAATTTTATTCTATTTTTGCGTAATACGTGTAATTTGTGCTAAATTTAAGTCACGGATTTCACTATTTTCAGGGACTGGGTTAACATATCAAGAAATTACATTTAACATTACTTTATCAAAAAATCTTACTTAACTTTACATTTGAAATAATATAGAATGGGAATTTTTAATCTTTTTGGGAAAAAAACGGCAAAGGAAGCCTTTGATTTTAGTTTGTTTGAAGTGGATATGCACAGTCATCTTCTGCCTGGAATTGACGATGGTGCCAAAACAATTGAACATAGTTTGGGCATGATATTGAGGTTCCAAGAAATGGGTTACAAAAAGTTAATAATGACTCCACACATCATGGAGGATTATTACAAAAATACACCAGAAATTATTCATGGAAAATTAGAAGAAGTGCGCGCTGAATTGAAAGCCTACAACATTGATATGCAATTGGAAGCAGCAGCTGAATACTATTTTGACGAGACATTAATCGAAAAAATAAAAAACAAAGAAGTTTTAACTTTTGGTGAAAATCACATTTTGTTTGAATATAGTTTCGGTCAAGAACCACAGCAAATTAGTACCCTATTGTTTGAATTTAAAGTCAATAATTACAAACCAATTTTGGCTCATTACGAACGTTATCCTTATTACCACAATAATCCTGAAAAAATCCGTGAATACCGTGACAAAGGAATTTTAATTCAATTAAATCTATTGTCTTTAACGGGTCACTATGGTCCTGCGGTAGAAAAAATGGCTAAATATTTGGTTGATAATAAATTAGTTGATTTCGTTGGAAGCGATTGCCACAGAATCGAACACTTAGAAATCTTAGAAAATAATGCGAAAAACCCCTATTTTCACAAACTCAAGGAGCTTGATTTGTTAAATAATAGATTACACTAAAAAAACATCTAAATTGATTTAGTTTTTCTTAGTACCTTTGCGGAAAATTTCAAGTTTTCCAAAAAATGAGTAAAGAACTAAAAATCAAAAGTGCCTTAATTTCTGTTTTCGACAAAACAGGTTTAGAACCAATTATTAAAAAATTAGCGGCAGATCAAGTAACAATTTACTCCACTGGAGGAACTCAAGAATTTATTGAAAAATTAGGCGTAGCAGTTGAACGTGTAGAAGATTTAACTTCCTATCCTTCGATTTTAGGCGGAAGAGTGAAGACCTTACATCCAAAAGTTTTTGGTGGAATTTTAAACAGAAGAAACAATTCGGAAGATCAAGCGCAAATTGCTGAATTTGAAATTCCAAACATAGATTTAGTAATTGTTGATTTATATCCTTTTGAACAAACGGTAAAAACAACAAATGATCATGATGCAATTATTGAAAAAATTGATATTGGTGGAATCTCACTTATTCGCGCCGCAGCAAAAAATTATGACGATGTTGTAATTATTCCTTCTCAAAAACAATACGATAAATTACTACAACTTTTAGATGAAAAGGGAACTACTTCATTAGAAGATAGAATGTCTTTTTCTCGTGATGCATTTCAGGTTTCATCACATTATGATTCTCAAATTTATAGCTATTTTGAATCGCAAACGGAAGATAGAAATTTAGCCCTAAAAGTTTCCTTCAACGAAGGCGAAATTTTACGTTATGGTGAAAACCCGCATCAAGAAGGTGTATTTTACGGAAATCTAAACGAAATTTTTGATAAAGTTCACGGGAAAGAACTATCTTACAACAACTTACTAGATGTGGATGCGGCTGTTCAATTGATGCAAGAATTTAAAAATGAAGATCCAACTTTCGCCATTTTAAAACACAACAATGCTTGTGGAGTGGCAACAAGAAAAAGTATTTTGGAAGCATACGAAGCGGCTTTAGCTGGTGACCCAGTTTCTGCTTTTGGTGGAATTTTAACTTCAAATACAACAATTGATGTTCCAACTGCTGAAAAAATCAATGACTTGTTTTGTGAAGTTGTGATTGCACCAGCTTATGATGAAAAAGCAATTGAAATTTTACAGTCAAAAAAGAATAGAATTATTTTAATTCAAAAGGAAGTAGCTTTTCCAAAAAAACAAATTCGCACCATCTTAAATGGCGTTTTGGAACAAGATAAAGATTTCAAAACTGAGGTGAAAGAAGATTTGAAAACTGTAACAACAAAAGCTCCAACAGCCGAAGAAATTAAAGATTTATTGTTTGCTAATAAGTTGGTTAAACACACAAAATCTAACACGATTGTTTTGGCAAAAAACAGACAATTGTTGGCAAGCGGAACAGGTCAAACTTCACGAGTTGACGCCTTAAATCAAGCGATACACAAAGCAAAATCTTTTAATTTTGACTTGACAGGAAGCGTGATGGCTTCGGATGCATTTTTCCCATTTCCTGATTGTGTTGAAATTGCAAAAATCGCGGGAGTTTCTGCTGTAATTCAGCCAGGTGGTTCGATTAAAGATGATTTATCCTTAAATTATTGCAATGAAAATGATCTTGCTATGGTGATGACAGGGGTTAGACATTTTAAACACTAAAACCGTAGGGACAAACACTAAACTTTTTAGTTTTTCAAAGGTTGAATTTTTCTAAATACAAAAATTCCTAAAACAATAAAAAGGTAAATCCATGGAGTTCCGTGCAAAAAAAGGTCAAACCAATCCATTCCTTTCATGCCAATTGCTCCACCGCGTACCCATTTTATTTTACCAAAAATATGTGGTTCATTAAACGGAGCTAGTCCAAGGGAAATACTTGCAATAAATGCAAGAAACAAGTGATTTTTTAAACTTTTTTTCATTTTTGGAAATTTGGTTTTATGAGGATAATTGTTTGAGTTTGGATCATCCTCCCTTTATCCTTTTTTGAAGGGTTGGAAAAATTGTTTGAAAAAATTAGATGGATACTGCTCAATTTTATCAAAACCCAAGGCAATGTCTCTCCCATCGTGAGGAATGTAGGCTGTTTTAAATAAATAATCCCAAATGGCAAGTGTTATTCCAAAATTCATTCCAGATAGATGTTCCTTTGGAAGCTCTTTTGCGTGGTGCCAAATATGCATTTTCGGATTGTTTAAAACATATTTTAATGGTCCATAATCCAAAGATATATTTGTGTGGTTTAAGTGGCCAATCAAAATTGTGAAGGCGTGCAGAAAAAACACATATTCAAGTTTAAAATTTAAAAACCACGCCAAAATAATATACAATCCCGTTTTATAAACCAAGGTTTCCATCCAATGGTAACGTAAGTGTGCCGCAAAACCCATTTCTGTCACGGAATGATGAACTTGATGAACTTTCCAGAAAAATTTATTTTTATGAAGAAAAACGTGAATCAGCCATTGAACAAAATCTGCAAGAAGGAAATAAATAGGAAATTGAATCCATAAACTCAAGTCCGATAAATCCAAGATTCCCTTTTTGGGCAAATGAATTAATTGCATGAACTGTTGGAAATATTTTTCTGTTACAGAAGAAAGTGCAATGAAAATTATCAAATTGAAGATGAAAAAATTAAAAAACATATAAAAAGCATCCAAAAAGAAATCTTTTCTCAAAGCCTTTTGATTTTTGCGCCAAGGAACAAGTAGTTCAAGCATCCAAGCTATAAGCGAAACAACAATGAGTAGGTAAAAATAACTACCTCCATTATTCAAGGGATTGGTTAATTCCTTTAGTAAATAATTCCAATAAGAATGATACGCGTTACTTACAATATTGAAAAAATATTCCATTTCTTGAAATTTAATGTGGTAAAAATAATTCTTTTCAAAAAAGTAAAATGTTACTTGAGTTGCATTAGGTAGAAATTTTGTATTTTTGCACTAAAAATGTAAGATGCGTTTTATTTTGTTTGTTAGTCTAATTGTTGCAAGTTCATGTGGTTTGGGCAAAAAAAAACCTGTGAGTTTTAAAGTGACAGGTAAAATTGAGGTACACAAACCATACTGTGGCGGAGCAAGACCAAATCCAGATCAATTAAAAGGATATTTTGAGGCCTATCCGAATACCACGTTTTACATCAAAAAAAGTATGAATAACGATCCCAAATTAGAGACAGTTGCTCAATTTACAACAGACGAAAACGGAGCTTTTTCAATCGAAATTCCTGC
The DNA here is from genome assembly GCA_044348665.1 of Crocinitomicaceae bacterium. Taxonomy (GTDB): domain Bacteria; phylum Bacteroidota; class Bacteroidia; order Flavobacteriales_D; family Crocinitomicaceae; genus M2408. The sequence continues at coordinate 14,944 of JBIKSI010000011.1, read as the reverse complement.
TGGAAATTACATTGGAATCCATGCAGATAAAGTACTTTCATTTGATGACTACGTTGAAAAGTTAGGGAAAACTACCGACAAATTCTTTGAGTACATTGGAGAAAAAGACGCAAAATTTCAACACCAACACATTGACTTTATTCTTGACGTACAAGCAGACAAGACTTTCAATTATGCTTATAAGTCAAAATGTTTTACAGGACTAAATCCCCTAATTAAATACACCGGACCAAAACCAATTTAACTAATTCGAATCTTATCACCCCACAATTTATAATTTAACATTCAAAAAATCAATAAACATGTATCCAGAACAATTAGTAGCACCAATGAAAGCCGATTTAACAAACGTAGGTTTTCAACAATTAACGTCAGCACAAGAAGTTGACGAAACATTAAAAAACACAAAAGGAACATTATTAGTTGTTGTTAATTCAGTTTGCGGTTGTGCAGCAGGAAATATGCGTCCAGGAGTAAAATTGTCTATTCAAAACGACAAAAAACCTTCAACTTTAACAACAGTTTTTGCAGGAGTTGACGGTGAAGCAGTTGCTGAAGCAAGAAAACACTTTTTGCCTTATCCTCCATCTTCTCCATCTATCGCATTATTTAAAGACGGTGAGTTGGTTCATTTCTTGGAAAGACACCACATTGAAGGTGGAACAGCACAAATGATTGCTGAAAATTTAATGGAAGCTTATAACGAGTTCTGTTAATCAAGACATTAGGATTTTAGGACATTAAGATAGTAGGATGATTTATCGTCTTAACATCTTAATGTCTTAACATCTTAAAATCTAATGAAATGTACATAGACACCCACACACACCTTTATTCTTCTCAATTCGATGATGACCGAACGGAGATGATTCAGCGCGCAATTCATGCTGGAGTAGATAGATTTTTGCTTCCAAACATCGATTTGGAGTCTGTTTCAGGAATGTATTCACTTGAACAGCAATTTCCAAAAAACTGTTTTGCGATGATGGGTCTACATCCTTGCTCAGTAGCTGCTGATTTTGAAAAAACGCTTTCACTTTTGAAGCTAGAACTTGACAAAAGGAAATTCATTGCTATTGGTGAAATCGGAATTGATTTGTACTGGGACAAAACATTTTTGAATGAGCAAAAACAAGCTTTTGCAACACAAATCGAGTGGGCAAAGGAACGTCAAATCCCCATAGTGATTCATGCGCGTGATTCCTTTGAAGAAATTTTTGAGGTTTTGGATCAACACAATGATGATCGATTATCGGGTGTTTTTCACTGTTTCACAGGAAGCGAAAAAGAAATTGAAAAAATTCGTTCTTACGGAGGATTTTTATTCGGGATTGGAGGAGTTGTCACTTTTAAAAAGTCAGGTTTAGATGAGGTTGTTAAGAACTTGCATTTAGATGAAATTATTCTAGAAACAGATTCGCCCTACTTAGCTCCACATCCAAATCGTGGAAAAAGAAATGAAAGTTCATACATTCCATTAATTGCAGAAAAATTATCAGATATTTTTGAAACATCACTTTCAACCATTGCAACAGAAACCAGGCAAAATGCTGAAAAATGTTTTCATTTACATAATTTTAAATAAAGAATTTTTTTGAAAACAAATCAACCTAAAGTTTTAATCGTTTATACTGGTGGAACCATCGGAATGATTCAAGACACAAAAACAGGTGTTTTAAAAGCCTTCGATTTCAAACATTTGAGCAGTCAAATCCCGGAGTTGGAACGTCTAAATGTTAGCTTAGACACAATTTCTTTCGATAAACCAGTTGATTCTTCCGAAATGGATCCAAGTCATTGGAAAAAAATTGCTGAAATTGTTTACGAAAAATATGATAACTACGACGGCTTTGTTGTTTTACACGGTTCAGACACAATGGCTTATTCAGCTTCAGCTTTAAGTTTTATGCTGCAAGGATTAAAAAAACCAGTTATTTTCACAGGTTCTCAATTACCGATTGGGACAATTCGTACAGACGGAAAAGAGAATATCATAACCGCCATTGAAATTGCTGGAGAAAAAGATCAAGATGCTCTTTCCATTATTCAAGAAGTTGCCATCTATTTTGAGTATTCATTATACCGCGGAAACCGTACATCAAAAATATCAGCAAGTCATTTTGAAGCATTTAGTTCTCCAAACTTTCCAGAATTAGCGGTCGCAGGAGTACAAATTAACTACAGTAAACAAGAAAAACAGGAGAAAACACAAGAGCTTGAATTTTTCACAAACTTTGAAGATCGAGTTGCCTTATTAAAAATATTTCCTGGATTTTCGCCTAAAGTTTATTCCAGTATTTTTGATATCAACACTGTAAAAGGCATTGTTATTGAAAGTTTTGGTTCAGGAAATGTGCCGTCTAACAAAGATTTTCAAAATTTGGTGTTAAATTACCTAGCAGCTGGAGGAATTATTTTAAACATCACGCAATGCAGCACGGGGAAAGTAAATCAGGGGAAATATGAAACGAGTGCTTTTTTAGAACAAAATGGCGTTGTTGGTGGAAACGATTTAACCACTGAAGCTGCGATTACCAAAATGATGTATTTACTGGGCAAGTACTCAAATCGGGAAGAAATCATCTCAAAATTGAAAGAAAATATTGCAGGTGAAATAAGTTTGTAGTTGATTCAAAATAAAATTGTATTTTTGCAAACTCAATTAAAATTAGACCTTCCGTTTCGATAGCGATCGTTAGGCCTAAGGAATTTGAAAAATAAAAAAGGAGAGGTGTCCGTCCCGATAATTATCGGGAGGCTTAAGGAGGGTGAAGTAATAAATAAAAAAAGGAGAGGTGTCCGAGTGGCTTAAGGAGCACGCCTGGAAAGCGTGTGTAGGTCTAAAGCTTACCGAGAGTTCGAATCTCTCTCTCTCCGCCAGAAGTTTTTAAACCCGTATCAATTTTTGATATGGGTTTTTTGATGGGGTAAATTGAATCTAAATTGAGATGGTAGCAAGGTGTAAGCCAAGTTTTGTAAATGCGGTAAAGTAAAGTAATTTATCATTCAAAACAAGAGACAAAATTCATTCAACTCTTTGCTTTATTTCCTCGTCATAATCATACATATCAATTAAAATAAGATTACCTTTTTATTAATTGTAAATTCCACTTTGAGTACAACCATACACAAATCTCCCGCACACCCTGAATAAAAATATATTGCTGTAAATTTGTTCCCATCATTAATAAAATCAACAAAATGAAGGTTTTCAGCTTTGCTGTTAAAATGCAATTGATATTCTTTTAAAACATTTATGGTATCTTTTGAGTAAATAACTTTTGATTCAATTATATTTTCCCAATATTGCAATTTTTCATTTTCGCACACAAAAATTTTTAATTCATTCTTTTTATTTATTTTAAATTCTTTTGTAAAACAATGAAAATTTTTAGGTTTGATTTTTTCCTTTTTTTCTCGAGAAGTTGAAGTACAGGAATAAACAATAGTTATGATTAAAAAAAACAATATGCACATCCTTTTCTTCATAAACAGTTGTGATTTATTCCTCCGGCTTGGTAAAACTGATTCGTTCACCTATCCAATTTGTTAGATTTCCAGAGGCATCCATAAATGAAAACTCAATTTCAAATTCCTTTCCTTCATCGAAAATAAAGGCTCCTGAACACATTCCATGACCAATAGAAATTTCATTTCCCGCGACGGGAATGTAATAGGTAGTTTCTTTGCCTGTACTCTTATTTTTTAAGCTTGTTTTTGCCAACAATTCAGAATTATCACTGATCCGATTATCAAAAATCACATAAATTTCTGGTCCACAACCAAAAGGAACAAAGGATTTTTCTATTTCTTTAGGTTTCTGATTCATTTTTGGTGCAATTTCATCCTTTTCTGCCAAAATCTTATATTTTATCGCTTCTCTTTTCCCGGTTTTTGCATTGTAACGATTTAAAGTTTCATATTCAGGCAAACCATCGATGCAAACCGTGTATTCTAAACCAGCAATAGGTTCCGTTTCAGCTTTTAAAATGGCTTGCGTCAAAAGAAATTGACCAACACAAACTTCACTAACAATAAGTTTAATTTTATTGTCACCATTTTTAAGATAAATCTGATGTTTTTTCCCTAATTCTAAAATAATTTGCTGACTACTTGCATAGCCTTCAATCATAAAAATTGAGTTTTGCTTGATAGAGGAATTCGTTGGGAACATCGTAATCCCCGTACTTGCACAATCTGCAAAAACAGAAAATGTTATGAAAAATACTATAATTACTGAAATAAATTTTGCCATTTGTTTTAACGAAATATCAAATATACAAAAATAAATTGGTGAATTCAAGTAGAATATTAGATCTTAATACTTAAATCTTTGATACAAGATAAATAAAATTAAGGATGTAATAAAAAACAATAAAACACTTGACATTTCATACACAAAAATTATTGTTTTACCTTCTCGTAAAAATTCACCCAAAAGGAATATTTTCGTTCAAATTTTTCTCCTGCCAATAAATAATTAATCCCTTCTTTTTGTTCGAATTTTTGTGAACTATTTTCAGAATCAGCAAGTCCGCACCACGGTTCCAAACAAATAAATTGCGCGTTCTCCTTGGTCCAAATACCAAAATACGGGAAGTTCTCAAAAGAAAAGGTCAAACAGTAAGTTGATTTTTTTGACTTCAATTTTATCCAAGTAGATTTCAGGTCTTTAAATACTATAGCATCTTTTAGAAAATAAGAATAAGATAAATCTAAGTGTGAACTATCTTGGGCAAGAATTTCTGTTTCTCCCGTAAACAATCCAGTCTCGCAATTCAATAAATGTCTTTCTAAGTTTTCTTTTTCCTCAAATTCCAAAAAATAATCTTCAAAATTTTCGTTTTCATGTATGGGACAGACAAAACCTGGGTGCGCACCTATAGAAAATAGCAATTCTTTTTTTCCAGAATTAATAAGCTGATATTTAGTAATTACTTTTTCATTTTCAAGCACATAACTAATTTTTAACTCAAATTCAAAGGGGAAAATTTCTAAACTTTTTTCAGATGATTTTAAAGAAAAAACGACCTGATTTTCATTTTGTTCAGAAAGTGCAAATTGCTCATTTCTTGCAAATCCATGTTGACTTAATTCGAAATTAGCACCTCCATGATGATAGCTGTTTTCTTTTAATCTTCCAACAATTGGAAATAAAATGGGAGCAGATCGGTTCCAAAAAGGACTTTTCCCATCATAAAGAATTTCTTTTTCTAAGCTTTTGTTGTAAACTGATTTTAATTCAGCACCTTTTGGGTCAACTTGAATTTTTATGAATTCATTTTCTAAACAAAACATAAAAAATATTATTTGTACATTGATTTGTAGGATAAATACCTGTTAAACACAGTGTTTACATATTTTTGATTGTGAGCACCACGCATCGCACCATTTTCAACAACTTCGTCTCGGTAATACTCCTTGTGAGAAAGATTTTTTACCATCGTTTCCACGTTATCGTCCCAAATCGTAGGATTTAAGCCATGTTTTTCTGCCAACCTTTGGGCATCTTTAATATGACCTAAACCAGCATTGTAGGATGCCAAAGCAAATTTGATTCGCTGAGTTTTATTCTTTATTTCTGGCCAACATTGAAAATCTTTGTGCAGTTTTTTTGTCCCACCAGCTATTTGAACATCAGGCGGAGAATTTGGATAAACACCAAACTTCGGTCCAACACCCGGCATAAATTGCATCATTCCATAAGCTCCTCCAAAACCTGTAATGTCTGGGTTAAACTTAGATTCCTGATAGGCAATCGATGCGATTAATTGCCAATCCCAATTGTATTTTTTTGCTTCTTTCTTAAAAATGGCGTCAAATCTACTCAATTGTCCACTTTTCAGACTTGAAAATGCATCCTGCGATTTGGTGGTAATTTGTGCCAATTCAAAATACTTATGCTTCATGTATTTATAGGCCGCTTTTTTCATGAAGTTTGTCAACCATTGATTTAATCGTGCTTTTAACAACGGAGATGTTTTTCTTAGTGCAAAGCCAATTTTTTGACGCACACTAATTTCTAAATCAATATCAATATTTTCAAAAAAGCGTCTATTTACTTGTGCAATGTTTTTTTCAACTACCGTGTAATCAATCGTTCCTTCCGAAACTTGTTCAATTAAATCTTCACCAGAAATTTCACCTGTTTCGCCCTGAATTAGAATGGAATCGCCAATTTCTTCCTGCAAATGCAATAATCTTTGGTAATAACTTGATTCTTTCCAAACGTAAATTTTTTTGTTCGCCAATTGAATAGGATCTACCAACAATTGTTTTTTAATGTCTTCATCTGACATATTTTCCCAACCATCCGGTTTTCTTTGGATCAGGACTTGGCTTGTTCGCAAAAATGGGATACTAAAATCGATTTCCTTTTGTCTTTCCTTTGTAATTGTATAATTGCAAGCAATGATGTCGCCTTCTCCGTCGTTTAACTCAGTATTGATTTCATCTAGGTTTGTGACCGTTTTTACTTCTAGTTCCACACCAATTTCTTGCGCAAATTCTTTTAATAATTCGTATTCAAAGCCCATTTTATTTCCTCGATAAACAAAATAGGAAGTTGAACTGTTTTCTGCTAAAACGGTCAGTTTTCCTCTTTTTAAAATTTCAGGAAGGTCAATTCCTTGCACTGCTTCCGAATTATTTTCAGTCGATTTTTTAGAAGAACAAGTGAAAAAATAAATCAATATCACTAAAATTAACACTAGTGAAAATAACCTGATTATCAGTTGCTTATGTTTTTTATAGAACAAAATAGTACTCAAAATTTTAAGCAAGTTACAAAAAAAATCAATACAAGATGTCAAAATTACGCTTAGCGTCCTCCATAAAAGGGTAAAAAACGGCCTCGATTTCTTTTTCAAATTTCAGAAAAACCTGTTTTCCATTTTTTAATTCATTGGGAAAAGAAATGCGACTAGAAACCCCATTACAAGCCCTGTCAAGCCCTTCTATACTTGGGTAATAGGAAATCCAATTTACTTCTATCATTTTAGCAATCATGAAACGAAATTCATCCGAATAATACGCTGATTTTAAGTTTACTGACTGATAAAAATTTCCTAAAAAAATATTTAAATCACTGGAATGAAATTTTTTCCAATTTTTTGCTAGTAAGTGATCAAAAAATAAATCGATGGCAATAGCAGAAACTTTTGGCAAATCTGCAAATAATTTATGCGATAATTCCAAAACTAAAGGGTGTCTATCAATAAAATTGTCAATTTTTCGATGAAGCGTGATGCCCTGCTGAATTTCATTCGGAAATCTTGAAATATCTTTCCCCTTTACAAAATCGCCAAAAAGATTGTTCAGCATTAATTCTGTGTTGTTAGCAGAAAAAAAAAGGTGTCCTAAGAAATTCATGTTACAAGGATAGCTAATTTTTTTGAATTATTGAAAATTTAAAGACTCAAGTTAATTAGCTTTGCTTTTAAGAGAGATATAATAGTTAAAAATGCTTATTTTTAAAGTATAATTTTAAAATTTAGAAAATGGACTGTGTTTTTTGATAAATTTAAACTAACTACAATTCTTCAAGGCTTCCATTTTCATTTTTTTCACCATGCTTGCCAAACCATTTGATCTTGTTGGTGATAAATGTTCATGTAATCCAATTTCGTTGATAAAATGTAGATCTGCCTTAGCAATTTCTTCAGGACTTTCATTATTTAAAACCTGGATTAATAAGCCAATAATTCCTTTGGTGATAATCGCATCAGAATCAGCTGAAAAATTCATTTTTCCATCAATAAATTCAGAATCTAGCCACACTTTCGATTGACAACCTTCAATGATTCTATCTTCAGTTTTTTTATTTTCAGCAATTTTTGGTAAATCTTTTCCTAATTCAATGATGTATTCATATTTTTCCATCCAATCGTCAAATAAGGAAAAATCTTCAACGATTGCGCTTTGTTTTTCTTCTAAAGTCATTCTTTTTGTGATGTTAGGACTTTAGGATTTTAGGATATTAGGATATTTCTTAACATCTTAATATCATAACATCTTAAGGTCTATTTTTCTATTTTAACATGGTAATCCCTTTGTCTACTGCAGCAATAAACGTATCAATTTCTTCTTTGGTATTATAAAAAGCAAATGATGCCCTTACTGTTCCTGGAATTTTGAAAAAATCCATCAGAGGCTGTGTGCAATGATGTCCTGTTCTCACGGCAATTCCTTGTTTATCTAGTAAAGTGCCTAAATCAAAAGGATGAATGCCGTCAACAACGAAAGAAACAACGCTTGTTTTTTTGCGAGACTCACCTATAATTTTCATCCCTTCGAAAGTGGAAAGTAAATCTTGAGCGTAATCTGCCAACATCATTTCATGTTTTTCGATGTCTTCAATGTTAAATTGTGAAACATATTCTAAGGCTTTGCCCAAGCAAATTCCACCCGCGATATGGGGCGTTCCTGCCTCAAATTTAAATGGAAGTTCGTTGTAAGTGGTTTTTTCAAAAGTCACTTTTTTAATCATATCGCCACCACCTTGGTAAGGAGGCATTTTTTCTAATAAGTTTTCCTTTCCGTAAAGTACACCGATTCCTGTTGGACCAAAGACCTTGTGGCTAGAAAAAACAAAGAAATCACAATCTAAATCTTTAACGTCAATCTTTTTATGTTGAATACTTTGTGCACCATCAATTAAAACTTTTGCTCCCACAGCATGCGCTTTTGCAATAATTTCTTTTACAGGATTTATTGTTCCTAAGGTGTTTGAAATGTGCGTAACTGCAACTAATTTCGTTTTCGAAGAAAGTAATTTTTCGTATTCATCCATTAATAAATCACCAGTCAAGGAAATTGGAATGACTTTCAATACACATTTTTTTCGTTGACAAAGCATCTGCCACGGAACAATGTTTGAATGGTGTTCCATCGCTGAAATTATTATTTCATCACCTTCCGATAACAATTCTCCATAGGAATATGCAACTAAATTGATTCCATCCGTTGTGCCTTTTGTAAAGATGATTTCATCCGTTGAATTAGCATTGATGTAATTTGCAATTGTTTTGCGCGATGCCTCGTAATCAGAAGTTGCCTTTTGACTCAAATGGTGCACTCCGCGGTGAATATTCGCATTGTCTTTCGAATAATAACGATTGATTGCATCCAACACGGATTGTGGTTTCTGTGAAGTTGCTCCGTTATCGAAATAAATTAAATTTTTTCCGTATATTAATTGACGTAAAGCAGGGAAATCCTCACGAATTTCTCGAATACTAAATTTTCTTTTTGTGTTTTGTTCCATAACAGTGCAAAAATACGCAATAATGAAACAAGCAAAAAATTTTAAAGTTTATTTTTTGGAAGAAATAAGCTTAAAGCCCTTTTTAGTGATTTGAAAATCTTTACTTTCTTTAGTGTGTTCTACGATACTTTCTTCTTCGTCAACAATGTTTTCATACTTGGCAGCAATTTTTCCAGTTTTAAAAATCTTCACAAACTGCGTCGAACTTGAAGCCATTGGTGCATCAGCTGCGCTTTCTTGACTTGCAATTTGCATCGTTTGAATCACCTTTCCATCAGCGACAATGGTTCCAAGAATGTGTGTTCCGGTATAGTAAGGGCAAGCTTCGTAGGAACTAAAATCAATTTTCCAAATCAACAAGGCAAGAGAATCACCAAACTCAAGTTTTGAAAGTGCATAACAATTGGCTTCCTTCATCATCCCAATATCTAATTTCGAAAGGTATTCTTCATACTTCTTGTCCAATTTAGCTTGTTCAATAGAATAATAATCGTTAAGATAATAAGAATTTGTTTCTGTAGAATTGTCTTTACTTACTTGAGAATTTAGAAATTTTACTTCATCAATTTTAAGCACATTAAGCGTGTTGTTTTTGGTGCTATCCTCAAAAAACTTCAAATTGAATTCCAGGTCAAATTTTTCTTGCTTAAAGTTTTCTAAAACCGACTCCAACTCTTTTGGGTATTCAATGCTTTTGGTTTCAATAATTTCATCCTGCTTTGTCTTACCAGAAGAACAAGAATTGAGCAACAGAATTGAGGCACTTACAAAAAATATTAGTTTATTCACGTGTTTCTTTTTTACGAAATTAAAAAAAATCTTGGAAATTGACACACATTTTATTCTTTCACGAAATAAATAAGAAACTCTAGGTTCCCATCACCTCCAAGAATGGGTGATTCAATGTGATTTTTATAGCTAAAATTACTCTTTTTGCCTTCCGAAATTATTTTCTCAATGACTTCTGGATACAAAGACTTATTTTTCACAATTCCTCCTTTAGAAACATTTTCTTTTCCAACTTCAAACTGAGGTTTTATCAAAGCAATTATTGTTGCTCCTTTTTCTAAAAACGGATGGATAAATGGAAAAATTTTCTCCAAGGAAATGAAGGAAACATCAATTACACAAAGGTCAACTTTTTCTGGAATAAGTCCTGAATTTAGTTCACGAACATGCGTTTTTTCAAGGTTTACAACACGAGTATCGGATTTAATTTTTGCATGAAGTTGATCCCTTCCAACATCGACGCAGTATACTTTTTTTGCTAAAAAATGTAGTGCAATCTCTGTAAAACCTCCCGTTGAGGCACCAATGTCTAAAACCGTTTTATTTTCAAAATCTAAATCCCACGTTTCTTTGGCTTTTAACAATTTTAAAGCACCACGAGAAACCCACGGAATTTCTTCTTGAGTCATCACCAATTTTACATCAAGCGGAAACTTCTTACCTGCCTTTTGAATTAACTTTCCATTGACCAAAACTCCCGTTTCCTCAATGATTTTTTCTGCCCTTACTCGCGATGAAACTAATCCTCGTTGAAGTAATATTTTATCTAAACGCTCTTCGATTATTTCTAAATTTTTTTGTACAAATTTCTTAATTTATTTTGATTAAATCTAGTATAGCCTTTTTTTCTTTGCGGGAGAAATGTCAAAAAGTGAAAAATTTAAACTTTTGAATTGCTGTCATAAATATCGGAACAAATTTCTTTCGCAAAAATTTCATTCAAATTTGAAAATTAATTTAACTTTGTGTCTAGAAAATAAAACTAAAAAATTTAAAGGATAATAATATTGAATTATGGGAAGAGCGTTTGAATACCGTAGAGCAGCAAAAGAGAAACGTTGGGATAAAATGTCGAAATTGTTTCCAAAACTTGGAAAAGCGATTACAATGGCGGCAAAAGAAGGTGGAGATGACCCTGCAATGAACGCAAAATTACGTACAGCAATCCAAAATGCAAAGGCTGAAAATATGCCTAAAGACAATATTGAAAATGCGATTAAACGTGCTTCACAAAAAGATTTAGCAAGTTTTGCTGAGGTGAATTACGAAGGAAAAGCTCCTTATGGTGTTTTAGTTTTTGTTGAATCTGCAACTGATAATTCAACGAGAACCGTTGCAAATATTAAATCATACTTTAAAAAAGCTGGCGGTGAGGTTGTTCCAAATGGACAATTGGAATTTATGTTTAGTAGAAAATCTGTGTTTGAATTAGTAAAAACACCTGAATTAGACCCGGAAGAACTAGAATTGAATTTAATTGACGCTGGTTGCGACGAAATAGAAATTGAAGAGGACAAAATTGTTGTTTACGGCGAATACACTTCTTTTGGTACTTTAGCTCAAGCAATTGAAGAGTTAAACTTGGAAGTTAGCAAATCGAGTTTACAACGTTTTCCGACTTCACCAATTGAACTTTCAGAAGAGCAAATGGCTGAAATTGAAAAATTATTAGATAAAATTGAGGACGATGATGATGTGCAACAAGTATTTACAAACATTGCATAATACAAACAGAAACTTTTAAAACAAAAAACTAGGTGGTTCGCCACCTTTTTTTATACCAATAAATTTGACATGAAAAATCTCCAAGTAAATTTAATAATCTGCCTTAACATTTTGTTATTCAGTACTATTTCTTTTGGTCAGAAAAAAATTATTGATCACACTGCCTATAATTTTTGGAAATCGAAATCCGATGTACAACTTTCGAACAATGGAAATTTTAGCGCATACTTGATAAAACCTTTACGTGGAGATGGTTTTGTATATTTAGTGAATAACAAAACTGGAAAAAAGGATTCTATCTTCAGGGCTTCCATGCCTCGTTTTACTGCTGATTCTAAAGTTTTGTTGTTCAAAATTTCACCTGGATTTGATACCTTGCGAAATTGTGAGTTAAACAAAGTAAAAAAAGACAAATGGCCAAAAGACAGTCTAGGAATTTATTACTTGGAAAACGATTCCTTAGTCAAAATTCCGAAAATGAAAGAATTTGTTGTTTCAAAAGAAGGTTCAACTTTTGCTTTTTTGTCTCACGAAAACAATCTGTCGCCAGATAAAAATAAGGATAAAAAGAAAAAGAAAAAACGCAAAAAGAAAAATACTCCTGAAGAATTTGAATCAGAAGGTAAACTTTTAAGTGTTTTTGATACAAATGGAAAAAATAAGTCAGAATTTAAAAATATCACATCGTATTTACTTTCCGAAGATGGAAAAAAAGTAGCTTGCGTTTCTCATCAAAAAAATAAAATTGATAGTTCTCGAATTTCAGTTTATGATTTCGATCAAAGCTCTGAAAAAAATTATTCCTTAAACAGCAAATATATTTCCATTGAAGGAATCAATTTTGACAAAACGGGAAACAAGTTGATTTTCCTGAGTTCGCAAGACACAGTTGCCGACGCAAAAATATACCAATTGGAGTTGTTTGATTTCATTTCAGATAAAAAATCAATTTTAGTTTCAACGGTATTAGGAGAATATGCTTTAACAAAATCAGTTAGTAAACACTTTACGCCCTACTTTTCAGAAGACGGCTCTAAAGTGTTTTTCGGAATAGCTGATATGCCAAAAACCGCACCCAAAGACAGTTTACTTGAATCAGAAAAAGCAAAATTAGATCTTTGGCATTGGAAAGATGATCGTTTACAAGCACAACAATTGGTTGAATTAGCTCGCGATGAAAAGGAAACTTGGATAGCTTACTACGACTTAAACTCTACTCAATTCATCATTCTTGAAAACGATAGTATTGAAATTCGAGCGAATTTATCTAAGAAAGCTGCTTATGTTTTGGGATACAATCAAAAACCTTATGAAAGTCACTATAATTGGGAGTATCCGAATAAAAGAGATGTTTATCTGGTAACTATTTCCACGGGAGAGAAAAAATTAATTTTAAAGGGAGATGCTTATGGTGCAACACTTTCTCCTTCTGGGAAATACTTGGTATATTACAATGAAAAAGACAATGAGCAATACCTCAAAAACTTAGAAAATGAGTCAATTTCTTGTATTACTTGTGGAACAAAAACAACTTGGTTGGAAGACGTAAATGGAATGCCTATAATTCCTGGCCCAATTGGTGGAGTTGAATGGTTTAGGGGAGAAAAAGAGTTATTAATTCAATCCAAATATACCATTTATAAGTATTCCATTGTCGATAAAAAATTGACGCCATTCACTGAGGAAGAAGCTGAAAAAGATAAAATACGTTACTCACTTTCATTTTGGAGTTCAGATAGTTTGTATGTGGATTATGAAAATGTGTATGTAAAAGCTTTTTTTGAAAAAGATAAATCTGAGGCCTTTTTTAGACTTATTCAAGATGAAAATCACATCGATTTCGTTGAAATTAATCGTTCAAACCATGCTTATTCTGGTTTTGCTAAAGCTAAAAATGCTGATTTGATTCATTTTCAAAAATATTCATTAAAAGATTATGCGGAATCATACATTACAAGTTTTCAAGTCAAAAGTGATATAAAACAAATTTCGATTACAAATCCGCAGCAAAATGAATACAATTGGGCAAGTGTAGATTTGCTTTCTTGGAAAAGTTACGAAGGAATTCCTTTAGAAGGATTGCTGTACAAACCTGAGGATTTTGACTCAACAAAAAAATATCCACTGTTGGTTTATTTTTATGAAATGTATAGCGATGAATTACACAATCATTACGCACCAAAGCCAACTGCATCAATTATTTACCCAACGGAATACGCCTCTGCGGGATATGTAGTTTTGATTCCAGATATTCGTTACAAAGCGGGTTATCCCGCGCGAGGAGCCTACGATTGCATCATGAGTGGTACTGATTATCTGCTTCGAAATTTTAAGTATATTGATTCTACACGCATGGGTTTACAAGGTCAAAGTTGGGGCGGATATCAAACTGCTCAATTGATTACCATGACTACAAGATACAAAGCAGCAATGGCGGGTGCTCCAGTGGGAAATATGTTTTCTGCCTATGGTGGAATTCGCTGGGGTTCTGGCTTAAACAGACAATTTCAATACGAAAAAACGCAAAGTAGAATTGGAAAAACCATTTGGGAAGCACCCGAATTGTATGTGGAAAATTCACCCTTATTTCATTTGCCAAAAGTGAAAACTCCCTTATTAATCATGCATAATGACGCAGACGGTGCAGTTCCATGGTACCAAGGAATCGAATTATTCACAGGTTTAAAACGTTTGGACAAGGAAGTTTGGATGCTGAATTACAATGGCGATGATCATAACTTAATGAAAAACGCAAATCGCATTGATTTATCCATTCGTATGAGACAGTTTTTTGATTACTACTTATTGGATAAAGCTCCGCCAACATGGTTAATTGATGGCTTACCAGCTATCAAAAAAGGCAAAGATTATGGTTTGGATTTGAAAAATAAATTGTGAGACCTTACTTGATTATTCATTCTTCTATTATACTCAAGCCATTCAAATTTGCTTTTCCGTTTTTTAAAAACTCAAAGCTTAATCGATCAGCTTGACAATTTGTAAACTTCAGTCCTTTTAAATTTCTGCATTTAAAAAAAAAGACCGTTGCAAGGCAAATTAGTTATTAACAACTTGATTGTAAATAACTTAAGTCTGAAAAACTTCTTATTTTCAATATTTTTTCATACTTTTGAATATGAAAAAGGAACAAAATATAGGTTTTGC
>JBIKSI010000113.1:0-12211 GCA_044348665.1 Crocinitomicaceae bacterium | reverse complement strand
AGGTGGTGGATTGTTATTTACCTTAGTGATCGACGCATTAACAGGCGGTTTTGCAGCAAGTTCAACATGGTTATTAATGAGTGGAATTGCAGCAGTGTTTATTGTCGGAATGAATATGCTCGGAAAAACCCTGAAAAGCGAAACCAGTGGTGCTTATTTAGCTGTAGTATTAACACTTGTTGTGCCTGTAATTCTTGCTGTTCAAGGTTGGGACGACCACAATAGAAGTGGAAAAACAACTGCGCGAGATTTAGCATACAATTACCTTGAGTCTTGTACTAAAAATTCAATTTTGTTTACTAATGGTGATAACGATACCTTCCCATTATGGTACTTGCAAGAAGTAGAAGAAAAAAGAACAGACGTGAGAGTTTGTAACTTATCCTTGATGCAAACAGATTGGTACACAGAACAAATGATGATGAAGGCTTACGATTCTGATCCTTTGCCAATCAAGTTTAAGGAAGATCAAATTATGATGTTTGCTGGAAATACGGATCAAGTTTATTTCCTTTCAATGATTGATTTGCTAAATGCAGGTTTACCAGAAGAAAATTTGAAAAACATCATTGAAGCTAAAATAAAAAATAATCAAGAAGCATTTAAGGTATCTTACAACGCTTTCAAAGAAGGTTGTTCTCTAGTGAGTAAATCATTGACAGCTAAAGATCCTTCGGTGCAAGCTAGTTTAACTGAATTGCAAAATAGAATGTCTGCGACAACTGAAAATCCAGGTTATGTAGAAGTTAAAACATTATTGAACGATTGTATCGAAATTCTTTCTGGTGCATCAAATGGAATGTTAGAAGGTCCCCAAGAAGCATTGCAACAATTCCAGCAAAACATGAGAGAATGGGAAAATACATGGGACTATTTACCTTTGGCTGATGCGATGGAATTTGTTCGTGATGATAAAAATATGATCACTAATGAAGGAAGACAATTGCGTGTTTTCCCTTCAAAAGGATTTATCTTACCAGTAAATGTTGAAAATGCAGTTAAATCTGGATTAATTACTGAGAAGGAAAAAGCTAGCGCTGAAAAAGAATTGCGTTTTAGAATTGACAAGCAAGCAATCACGCGTGAACAGGTTATGATGTTAGACATTCTTGCAAACAATGATTGGAAACGTAATATTTATTTCTCTTCTCCTGGTGGATCTGATGTTTCAATCGCGCTTTACCAAGTTGGTTACGTGAAACAAAATGGAATGGTGTTCGAAGTGAGCCCAATCAGAAACCAAGAAATCATTGCGAAGGATAAAATGTACAAAAACTTGATGGAAGTATATGAATTTGGGCAAATGAACCAAAAAGGAGTTTTGACAGATTATTACGCAAGAAGACACACAAGTCAATACAGAGATCATTTCTCACGTTTAGCAGATGCTTATTTGAGAGAAGCGGATGAATTGAAATTCAAGAAAGAGACTTATGGACCTCAAATTGTAAGATTGAGAGATGCTGGAAACAAGAAAACGGCTGATTCTTTAGCAAACGTTATCAATGGTGCAGATGGAATCATTGCTAAAAACAAAAAATACGCAATCAATTTGATCAAAAAATCTATTGAGGTGATGCCAGTTGATTTGGTGATTGATTACGGTGAGCCGCAACCTTCAAGAGATAATTTTGAAGTGAGTCCAGGAGTTTCCTTTGAAGGTTATTCTGATGGTGTGTTACATGATTACGTTGGTATTCTATATAGAGCTGGCGACAAGGCTGCTGCTGAAAAATTAGGTGCTGATGTCGCGAAACACATTGAAAGTGTATTCACTTATTACGAAAAAAGTGATGCTGAGTATGCGGCTGTTAACAAAATGGATTTGATTTCTGCTTTGAATAATTACTTAGCATTGGCAACTTTTGCAGCTGACAAAGAATTTGGAAATCCAAATGGGCCATTGAGTGCTAGAACAAACAAAAAAATCAATGAGTTATACAATAAAACATTCCCAAAAATTTATTCAGCCTTGAAAGATCAAGCGATAGAAAATGGGGAAAGTGTTCGTCCAGGTTCTAAATCTGGAACTTATGCAGCTCGATTGAATGACTTAAAAGGTCACATCGATGCAGTTGGGATGAAATATGGATTTATTGATAAACCTGTTCAACAGCAAATGAAAATGCCAAATGGTGGCCAAGAAATGCAATTAACTCCTGAAGAAATTCAAATGTTAATGCAGCAACAACAAGGTCAATAAAATTCTCAGAAATGAGGTTATTTAAAGTCCCCAAATTCGCTAAATTAGTTTATGCTAAGCGAGTTTGGGGATTTTCTACCTTTAAACGGGAGGTTTTTTTAACTTTCGATGATGGACCGAATCCAGAAATTACACCCTTTATTTTAGATCTCTTGCAAAAGGAACAAATCAAAGCGTGTTTTTTTTGTGTGGGTGAAAATGTGCAGAAATTCCCAGAAATAATCGAGCGAATTCGTACAGAAGGACATCAAATTGGAAATCATACATTCAAGCATGAAAATGCAAATAAGGTCGATTCAAAAACATATTTAGAAAGTATTGCTAAAACCGATTCCTTGCTTCAGACTAATTTATTTCGACCGCCTTACGGCAGATTAAGTCCAAAATTAGCACGTATGATTGCCAAGAAGTACAAAATTGTCATGTGGACTTGGCTTTCTTATGACTACGATGCTTCATTGTCTGTGGAAGAGATTATGAAGCAAGCAAACAAGATTGAAGCTGGCCATATTTTGGTTTTACACGATAACGCAAAAATTGCTGAAAAACAGAAAGAATTACTTCCCAAATTGATTCAATTTTTGAAAGAAGAAAATTTTAGTTTTGGTGAAATTTCTTAGGCTTTTTTCTTGTAGATTGGAACCGTTGAACAAGGTTCACCATACATTATACTTTTCGCATCCAATTGAATTTTTTTCATAAGTTCAGTCATGGCAAATGCAGGGTCTGAAATGTCAGCGCATCCTTTAATGATGTATCTTTTTGATTGATATTCTTCTTTGCTTAAATCAAAATTATTGATGTTATCGATGATTATTTGTTTTTCAAGTAAGTCTAAATTTCCAACAGTGTAAGATTTCACAATGCCAAATAATTTCGAAGCAACAAGCATGTAAGCCCAAGTTGGCACGATGGCATCAGCACTGCAATGAAGATAAACGTATTTGTCTTGAAATTTTGACCAATTAAAGGTGGCAACGAAATCACGGAAATCTTTTTCTTTTAGCACAAGACCTTGCCACAAACACTGAGCTAAATCAAATTCAAGGATTAACTCTTTTTTAGCCTTAAAATCAGCTAAATCTAGTGAGATTAATCCACTTTCTGCGACTTTATTCCGGATTTCTTCCATGATGAATTTTTTATGCAAAGTTACAATTTAGTGGAAGATAAAGACAAAATCTTTTATTGGAATTTTGCTATATAATGTTAATTTTAAAAATAATCCGTATGTTTGTCCTTTAAAAATTAAAAATAACTAGATGAAATTATTAAATTTATTATTTGTTGGGCTTGTTGCTTTAACAATTGTTTCTTGTGGAGAAAGTAATCCAATTATTGGAACATGGAAATTGGATGGTGTAAATGTTGAAAAAGCAATTGCAAGTTTTCCTGAAGATCAAAAAGAATTTGCAAGAAAAATGATGAGTTCTGCATTTGACCAAGTGAAAGGTAAAATGAAACTTTCTTTTGAGAAAGACGGAAAGTTCAAAGTGGAGTCTCCAGCACAAGATGGTAAAATGAATACTGAAAATGGTACCTGGACTTTATCTGCTGATAAAAAGAAATTGACTACAGTTGTCTCTAGAAAAAATGAAACAATTTCAATTGTTGAAATGACTGATGCGCGTTTAGTTCTTGGAATGTCTGCGGATGGTCAAGGTGAAATGGAAATGACTTTCGTTCACTAAGAAAATTTTATATTTTTTTAAAAGCCATGTTTCTATTGAAATGTGGCTTTTTTTGTGGCTTATCTCCCAACTAAAAACTAAACTCCTAACCACCACTCCTAACTAATAACTAACAACTCCTAACTAATAAGAGTCTGTCACCCTGTCATAAAATTGTATCAGGTATAATTATTGACTAGTTCAATTTTATGAAACAGAAAAAAAGTACTTATTTTGGTTCGACCCTTGAAGCAATAATGTATCCGTTTTTGTTGTTGGCTTTGTTGTGGAGTATCTTTTTACTCGAGCAATTTTATCCACGGCAATTTATCGAATTCGGTATACTTCCAAAAAGTATTTCAGGATTAAAAGGCATTTTATTTTCTCCACTTATTCATTCTCCAACTGATATAATGCACATCATAAATAATTCCGTTCCAGCGGCAATTTTATTTGGTGCATTAGTATATTTTTACCATCAAATTGCAGCAAAAGTGTTTTTTCTTTCGTGGTTTTTTTCTGGTTTCCTGGTCTGGATTTTTGCGCAAAATAATGGAGCTTTTCACATCGGATTTAGTGGTGTTATTTATGCTTTAGCGGGGTTTTTGTTTACTAGCGGAACAATTCGTAAAGTGCGAAATTTACAAGGAATATCACTTTTTGTAGTTTTTATTTACGGGGGAATGATTTGGGGAATATTTCCGATGGAAGAACGAATTTCTTGGGAAGGACATCTTTTCGGATTGTTTAGTGGGGTGATTTTGGCTTTTTTGTATAAAAAACAAGGTCCAGCGGAGCATAAATACCAATATGAAATTGAAAAAGAATTGGGGATTGAACCTCTAGATTTGGAAGCAATTTGGCTCGAAAATCAACGTATAGCTGCAGAAAACGAACGCTTGAGAGAAGAGTTTTTAAAGGAATTACAGCGCTCAAGTGAAACAGATCATTCAATTCTTTTTGGGGAAAGTCCAAAAATTGTTTACGAATTCAAAGAGAAAAATAAAGAAGCCAATGATAGTTCCAAAAAGATTAATCCACATCAGGACGAAAAGTAGAAATTAATTTCGCTGCTCCGCCACTTAGTTCTTGCCAAGAGTCTAACTTGATCTCTAAACAACAGTATTGACAGGTTTTCAAATCGATAAATTCTCCAGTCAAATAACTTACAAAATCTGATAATCCATTGTTGTGTCCGATCAGAAGCAAATCTTTTGTGCTTTTTACTTGGTTGATGTAAAAAAGTAATTCCAAATGAGAACAGAGGTACAGATCTTGGGAAAAATGGATTGAATCATATTGAACTTTTTGTGAAATAATATCAAAAGTTTTTCGAGTTCTTGCACTTGTTGAACAATGTATGTCAATCTGACTTAATCCTACTAAATATTCAGCCAATAGTGCAGCTTGTTTTTCTCCTTTTTCCAAAAGTTGACGATCAATATCTAATCCTGTAGAACTCTCCTGACTTGTTTTTGCGTGTCTAAGTATGTGTAGTATCAAAACTTTTTTCCACAAATTTCGAATTATTTTTGATATTTCCCAACCTTTTATTAAAATTAAACGTTTTTTGAGTTAAGTGTATGTTTTAAGAATTAAAGTGTGTTAATTAATAAAAAATAAATCGTATCTTGCAGTTAATTTCTATATATAGAAAACAAGGTTCAAATATGCATATAGACATAGATGTGTTAAAAGCTTGTAAAAGCAATGATCGTAAGGCTCAAAAGAAGCTTTATGAAATTTGTTTCAAGTGTTTTATGCCACTTTGTATGCGTTATAATACCAATGAAGAAGATGCAAGATCTGCTTTTAATAATTCATTTTTGAAAATTATTCAAGCCTTCGAAACAACAAATTTGGAAGAATTAAATTTTTTCGCTTGGGCAAAAAGGGTTTTTACAAATGGCTTGATTGACGATTATCGAAAAGCGAAAAATCACACAAAACATTACATCAATAAAGAAAATGACAGAGATTTAGAACTTCTTTCTCAAAACACTGAAAATGAGGCGGAAGGAAGTTTTGAATACAAAGTGATTTTGAGAATGATTGATGAAATACCTCAAAATCATGCACTTGTTTTTAAACTTTTTGTAATTGAAGGTTACAGTCACAAAGAAATTGCTGATCAATTAAATTTATCAGAAGGAACATCCAAGTGGCATCTTTCAACAGCAAGAAAGTTATTGAGAGAAAAACTAGAAAAATTAGATGCATTAACAGAAAAAAGAATGGTGATATGAGTTGGAGTGACGAGGAAATAGACTCAATTTTTCAAGAAGCAAATTTGGCAAAAGAAATGCCGACTTACCAAGATAGTTATTTTGATGAGATTGAGCCTTTATTGCCTAAAAATAAATCTAAAAAAGGCCTTTATTGGCTTTTTGGAGGAACAATTAGTTTAATAGTTTCTGGTATTTTTGTTACCCTCGATTCTGATTTGCCTTTATCAAAAATTGCTGTTAATGAAGGAACAGAAGTAAGTGCTCCAGAGAAAAATGAATCGATTAATTCACAAAACATCGATGCGAAAAAATCAGAATTACCTGCTTCAAAAAAATCAAATTTAAACTCTCATACTTTTTCAACGCAGTTGAACAAACAAAAACAAGGTGAGCCAAAATTAGATGTGTTAAATTCTGAAGTTTTTGACAATAAAAAAGGTGGATTTGTAAGTGCAATTGTTGTTCGCGAGGAAGTTTTAGAATTAGAAAAGGAACTTTGGAATGAATTTATGGAAACTTCAGATGTTGAATTTTCTGAAATAAATAATGTAAAAGAACAAGAGGCTACTCCAGCGGAACGAGAAGAATTAGAATTTTTCTCTTTGAAACCTGCTTTATTAATTTTCGAGCAAGAGGATAGAGAGATTTTAGCTTTGAATTTGCCTCCAATAATTAAGAGAAATATTTTCTACGTCGACCTTTCACTTGGCTTTTCAGAGTCCTTTGCCGGAATTTCTCAGAATGAATTAATTCAAGTTAAAAATCAAGTTTACAAAACATTGTCTTTTGGAACAGGATATAAGTTTAATAGAAAAGATTATGCTTTAGAATTTGGAGCAAACGTTATTAATTATCAAATTTCTGATTTGGTATTAAATAGAAAATCAAGAGTTTATGGTTTTGATGTGAAGAATTATTCTCAATCAATTGATTATAAATCGATTACTAATATTGAGCTTCCGATGATGTTTATTAGGAAAATAAAAAATCAAGGAATTGGAATTGGTTTAGTTCCAAATTATTCACTTGGAAGTACAATTAATTTTACTAAAACGGAAGATGGAATTGAAACAGTAAATCAAACAAATTATTTCAATAAAATTGGATTGAATAATTTTGGTTTAAAACCTCAAATTTCTTACTCCATCATGCTAAAAAACAATTTTGAAATTGGTACAAGATTGTCTGTAAATTTAATTAATCCCTTGAAAGCAGAAAATTTTGAAAATGCGGTAAACAAAAATCCATTTCAAGCGCAAATTACATTTCGAAAAAACATCAATTTTTAATGAAAAATTTCCTTTACATACTTAGTTTTAGTTTATTGATTTTTTCTTGTCAAAAAGAAATTGTCGAAATTCCTGAATCCAATGAACCAGTTTTTTCAGCAAAAGGAACAATAGGGGATGAAACAATTAACTTTGCTGTTGGAGATAATAATTCCATCTATTCTTATGAATCTAATTTATTTCATGGAATAAAATTTTTTAGTGGTAAACTCATAAATGATAGTACTGAAATCGAATTGGGCGTTTATAACGGAAGAAATGACTTAGCTGTTTTTGATTTAAACTCTTTTTTAGCGAATGGAAGCTTAGGTTTTGCACAAATCCCATTCGATCCTGTTTTCGAAATGAAAAAAGAATATTTTGAAAACAATAGCAATATTAAGGAAATAAAATGGTACATCGATGGAGTTTATTCAGGTACAAATAATTTAGCAATATACGAACCAGGAAAATACGATATTTGCGCAAAGATATTTTATACAAATCAAGGATACACCGAACTTTGTAATGAAGTGATAGTTGCTTTTAAAAAGGAAAGCCATTTTGAATTAAAGTATGATTTAAATGAAAATAATTTACTTTCAGCTTGGATCGCGACAGAGAATAGTACAATTCAGAGTGTGAATTGGTTTGCAGATGGAGTTTTAGTTTCATCGGAAATTTTATTAAACATGCAAATGACTCCTGGTTTACACAAGATCGAGGCACAAATTATTTTTAATTCAGGAGTACAACGCAGTAGGACAATTGTGCTTGATGGTTCCAATTTGGGACGCTCGATTGAGGATTTTGCTAAATTTGAAAATCAAAATTCTATGTTTTGGGATTATAAAGTAAAACTTAATATCAAACAAAAAAATGATGAGTATACTTCAATAAATTTAGTTAATGATTCAAGTAAAATTTATATTGAATCAGTGAATTTTTTGGGTAAAGATGCAAATTCAGTTCCTGTTTACGTTTTTAAAGGTCAAGTAAAATCAAAAGTTCAATCTAAATCTACCAATGAGATTTTGGACGTTAATTTGTTCGTTTCGTGGGCATTTGGTTTGGAATAATTTGATATATTTGCACTAAAAATAACATAACATGAAAAAAACTTTACTCTCAATTTCCACGTTTTTAAGTCTATTTACTTTTGGGCAAAATCCAATTGTCATTACTTCAGCTGATATCCCTCAAATTGGTGATCAAATGATTTATAATCGTCAAGCAATCACGAATACTTTCGAGGAGGGAAGTGCTGGAGCAAATCAATTTTATGACCCTATTTTTTTTATAGAAAATCAGTTTGATACACTTAAATTTGTGGATCCTGCCACTACAATTTATGCAGCTGATTATTCAAACTCGGAATTAGCATCTTATAATGCAGCTGATTCAAATTTTAGATTTTATTCTGTTCAGAACAACGAATTATTGACGGATGGACTTCTGGTTTCTTTGCCAGAGCAAATTAATAGTTTTTTGGGTTTAAGTAATTTGTTATTAGCGAAAGCTATTGATCCGCTAAAAGATGCACAATTTCCGATGGAATATGAATCCCAATTCACAGATGGAGCTGAGTTTTTTGTAAGTAGTTTTCCATTTTTCTTTGAAGTTTCCCAAAATCCTTATACATACAGTGATTCTGTTAGAGCTAATGTTACTTATCAAAGGACTTCAATCGTTGACGGTTGGGGAGAATTGTTAACTCCAAATGGTACCTATCCAGTATTAAGACAAAAAATTCAAGACATTAGAATGATAGCTCCAGAATTTAACCTATATTTAGTGGATACAATATTTGGTCAACCAGTGACACTTCCGCTAGGATATCAAGGTGTTCCTGGAATTGAGTTTGGAGACACAACTTTTAGTTATGTTTATCATTCGACAGTTTCTGAAAATAATGCTTCTTCTGTACTTGCCGAAATCAATAAGAATTTACAAGGCATTACAACTTCTGCAAAGTACGCAGTTATGCCAAGTGTTTCAGTAAATGAATTAGAAAAAACTATTCAAGTTGCTTGTTTCCCAAATCCAAGTTCGGAGTTGGTAAAAGTGATTTCTATAGAAAAAATCAAGACTATTTCTTTTATTGAAGCAAGTGGAAAAGTTGTAGAAAGAAAAACCATTGAAGGTTTTGAAACTGAACTTGATTTGACCAAATTGGCAAAGGGAACTTATTATTTGACAATTAATACAGAAAAAGGACAAATTACAAAAAGAATTAGCAAAAACTGATATTCTTTAATTCTATTTTGACCTAAAGTAAATAATTTACTTAATTTTGTAATAAAATTAAGTTTATGTCAAAAATCATCACCCTTAATGAATTTATTTTAGACCGACAAGCAGAGTTTCCTTTTGCCTCGGGTGAATTGTCGCGCTTATTGAACGATATTGCTGTTGCTTCAAAAATAGTTTCCAGAGATGTGCGTCGAGCAGGTTTAGTCGATCACATTTTAGGTGCTCAAGGCGAGACAAATATTCAAGGTGAAGAGCAACAAAAATTGGATGTTGTAGCTGATGAGCAATTCATCAAAATGTTTCAATTTGGTGGTGAAGTATGTGGAATTGCTTCCGAAGAAAATGATGATTTTGTAGCTTTCACTAATGATGAAGCAAAAACAGGAAAATACGTTGTACTTTTTGATCCTTTGGATGGTTCCTCCAATATTGATGTGAATGTTTCCATAGGAACTATTTTTTCAATCTACCGCAGAACTTCAGAAATGGGGGCCTTAGCAAATCTAGATGATATGTTGCAAGTTGGCACAAAACAAGTTGCCTCTGGTTATGTTCTTTACGGTTCTTCTACCATGTTAGTTTATACGACCGGACATGGAGTAAATGGCTTTACTTTGGATCCTTCAATCGGTGAGTTTTGTCTTTCTCATCCTAATATGAAAATGCCGGAAACAAGTCGTTTATATTCGATGAATGAAGGAAATATTGATATTTGTCACCCAGGTATAAAAGATTACATTCATTATTGTCAAGGTGAAGAAAAAGAAACTGGCAGACCTTATTCTGGAAGATACATTGGGTCATTAGTCGCTGATTTTCACAGAAGTTTAATCAAAGGTGGAATTTATATTTATCCTGCCGTGCCCTCTGCTCCAAAAGGGAAATTACGTTTACTTTACGAATGTAATCCATTAGCATTTATTGCTGAACAAGCTGGTGGTTTAGCAACAACTGGTTTTGAACGTGTTATGGAAATCAAACCGACAGAATTACACCAACGTGTACCTTACATTGTTGGGTCAAAAAAAATGGTAGAACAAATCTTAGAATGCATTAAAAATGCAGAAAAATAAATGGATTTAAAAGAATTCAAATCTTTATTTTCAAAGTTACCACAAATTGATGCAACGGCAAATCAATTGCAATTTAGTGGAACAAAAATTCATTGGAAAGGTATTTCATTTTCTGCAAAAGCAATTATTGCAACGCAATTGGCTAAACAAATTCCAGGAAATCAACTTTTTATATTGCAGGATAAGGAAGATGCGGCTTATTTTTTAAACGATTTACAAAATTTATATCCAGAAGAAAAGCAAGTTTTATTCTATCCCGCATCTTTTCGTACTCCTTATCAATTCGAAGAAACGGATAATGCCAATGTTGTTTCCAGAGCTGAAGTTTTGGAAAAGATAAATAATGGATCAAATGCGTGGATTGTTACTTATCCGCAAGCTTTATTCGAGAAAGTTCCGACGCAAAAAAAACTAACTAAAAATACACTTCGTGTCGAAAAAGGAAAATCGTATTCCTTGGACTTCATGAATGAATTGTTGTTGGAATACCATTTCGAACGTGTAGATTTTGTTTACGAACCGGGACAGTTTGCAATTCGAGGTGGAATTGTAGACGTTTACTCCTATTCGAATGATTTGCCTTTCAGAATTGAGTTTTTTGGCGATGAAGTTGATTCCATTCGTACTTTCGACCCTGTTGATCAATTATCCCAAGCGAATCACGATTTTTTTAATATAATTCCAAATGTTCAAGGTAGTTTTTTGCACGATGATTTTGCTTCATTTTTGGCATTTTGTGGTCAAAATACTACAATCTGGCTTTCTTCAAATCAATTAGTTGCCACTGTTTTAGGGAAAGAATACGAGAAAGCAGTGAAGATTTATGAAGGATTAAATCATACTTTGAAACAAACAATTCCTGATACGATTTATTTACATAAAACAGAGTGGGAAAAGGAATTGGCAAAGTTTTCAGTGGTCGAGTGGGGACCAGATTTCTCTTTCAGAGCTGATTTTACGGCTGATTTTGTGATTCAAAGTCAACCTGTTTTTAATAAAAATTTCACGCTATTTCACGATGATTTAATAGCTCGAAAAAAAGTAGGATTTACGAATTTATTTTTCTCCAATCAGCCCAAGCAAATCGAACGTTTATATTCGATTTTTGAAGATATTGGGAACAAAAATGAAGACATTCACGAGAGTTTTGTCTCGATGCCCTTGGCCTTGCACGAAGGTTTTATTTTACCTGAATTAAAAATTGCTTGTTACACAGACCATCAAGTTTTTGAGCGTTACCATCGATTTAAATTAAAAGATGGATTTTCGCAGTCCAAACAAGCTCTTACTTTAAAAGAAATTTACAACCTGCAAAAAGGAGATTATGTAACACATATCGATCATGGTGTGGGTCAATTTTCTGGTTTACAAACAATTGACGTTAACGGAAAACCGCAAGAAGCCATTCGTTTATTATACAAAGATGGAGATGTTTTATACGTAAGTATTCACTCCTTACATCGTATTTCTAAATTCACAGGAAAAGAAGGTACAGCGCCTAAAATGAATAAATTAG
>JBIKSI010000216.1:0-3573 GCA_044348665.1 Crocinitomicaceae bacterium | reverse complement strand
ATCTTATTTCAGGCCTAATTGCGTATAGCTTTTTTCCTAAAAAACCAGCTATCAAATATGATGTAGATTTATCTTTACAATTGGCACTTTATTAATCGAACTGAGGTTAGAAGATTTTCTTTAGTGGGCAAACTGACTGACCTTTAAAATTTCGCGTCTAGAAAAACTTCAATCGATTTAGATTTTGTTATAGTTGAGAAGTTAAAAATAACAAGAAACTACCAAATCGCTTAACCAAAAAAGCCTTGCTTAGTTTGTGAATAAATGATGAAATTTTATTAGAAAAAAATCGTTTTATTTGATTTTGACTTGAAATTGAACTTTCTTCTTTTTATTCTGTTATGAAGATTAATTCTTGCTTAAATATTTCATATCTTTGCAAAAAATTTTCACTTCATAAATTAAATTATGAGCGCATTTTCTGAACGACACATTGGGTCAAATTCCGCTGAAAAACAAGCGATGTTATCTAAAATCGGGGTTTCTTCGATAAATGAACTAATTGAAAAAACAATCCCGGCTCACATTCGCTTGACAGGCGAATTAAATATTGACGCTGCGATGACCGAACAAGAGTATTTAACTCATATTTCTGATTTAGGAAAGCAGAATAAAGTATTCAAGTCGTTCATTGGTTTAGGATACAACGACACCATTGTTCCTTCGGTAATTTTACGAAATGTATTGGAAAATCCAGGATGGTACACGGCTTATACGCCTTACCAAGCAGAAATTTCACAAGGTAGGTTAGAAGCTTTGTTGAATTTTCAAACGATGGTCTTGGATTTAACAGGAATGGAAATTGCAAATGCTTCATTGTTAGACGAAGCTACTGCTGCTGCTGAATCAATGATTATGTTTTGGAATTCTCGTTCGCGCCAACAAACAAAAGAAAATGTAAATAAATTTTTCATTTCTGAATTTGCTTTCCCTCAAACAATTGACGTTGTTAAAGGTCGTGCAGCTAACTTAGGAATTGAATTAGTAATCGGAAACCCAGAATCATTTGTTGCTGATAATTCTTTCTTTGGTTCTTTGATTCAATATCCAGATGCTTACGGAAGAATTAATAATATTGCTGGTTTTATTCAAAAAGTAAAAGAATTTGACATTCAAGTTGCGGTTGCAGCGGATATCATGTCTTTGGTTTTATTAAAATCTCCAGGTTCTCTTGGTGCAGATGTTGTTTTAGGTTCGTCCCAACGTTTTGGTGTACCGATGGGATACGGTGGTCCTCATGCTGCATTTTTTGCTTGCAAGGAAGAATACAAACGTACTATTCCAGGAAGAATTATCGGTGTTTCAAGAGATGCTGATGACAATGTAGCTTTACGTATGGCTTTGCAAACACGTGAACAACACATCAAAAGAGATAAAGCAACTTCAAATATTTGTACCGCACAAGCATTATTAGCTGTAATGGCAAGTATGTATGCAGTTTACCACGGACCTCATGGTTTAAAAGAAATCGCAACTGAAATCCATGCAAAAGCGAATACCGCTGCAACCGGTTTGAAAAATGCTGGTTACACTATTAAACATGCAAATTATTTCGATACACTTTGGGTTGAATTACCAAGTGGAGTTTCAATGGCTTCTTTAAGAACCGCAGCTGAAACAAAAGAAATGAATTTCCGTTACATCAATGACACACAATTAAGTGTAGGTTTTGGTGAATCGATTACTGCAATGGATGTGCAAAATTTAATCGCACTTTTTGCAAGTGTAGCTGGTAAATCAGTTGCTGAAACAAAAATTGAAAAGGAAATTTCTATCAACGTAAATGATTTACGTACTGATGCTATTTTAACACATCCAACTTTTAATTCACATCATTCTGAATCTCAAATGATGCGTTATTTGAAACGATTGGAAAATAAAGATTTGTCTTTAGTTCATAGTATGATTCCTTTGGGTTCTTGCACAATGAAACTAAATGCCGCTTCTGAATTGATGCCAATTACGAATCCTCAATTTGCAAACATGCATCCTTTTGCTCCTTTAGATCAAGCAGCTGGATACCATGCGATGTTACGTCAATTGGAAAAAGATTTGTGCGAAGCAACAGGTTTTGCAGCAGTTTCTTTACAACCAAACTCTGGTGCTCAAGGAGAATACGCTGGTTTGATGGTGATTAAAGCTTACCACGAATCACGAGGAGATATGAATCGTAAACACATGATTATTCCATCATCAGCACATGGAACAAACCCTGCTTCTGCAGTTATGGCTGGTTTTGAAGTGGTTGTAACTGGTTGCGATGAAAATGGAAACGTAAATATTGAAGAATTAAGAGCAAAAGCAATCGAATTAAAAGATACTTTAGCTGGTTTAATGGTAACTTATCCTTCAACTCATGGAGTATTCGAAGAAGGTATCAATGAAATCACTTCGATTATTCACGAAAATGGTGGACAAGTTTACATGGATGGTGCCAACATGAATGCGCAAGTTGGATTAACAAATCCAGGAAACATTGGTGCTGACGTTTGTCACTTGAATTTACATAAAACATTTGCAATTCCGCATGGAGGTGGTGGACCAGGAATGGGACCAATTGGTGTTGGAGCACATTTAGCACCGTTTTTGCCAGGAAGTGAATTAATCAAAGCTGGTGGAGACAAAGCAATTCATGCGGTTTCTGCTGCTCCTTACGGAAGTGCTTTGATTTTATTGATTTCTTATGCTTACATCAAGATGTTAGGTGCAAAAGGTTTACGTGAATCTACAGAAGATGCCATTTTAAATGCAAACTACATTGCTTCTTGTTTAAAAGGTCATTACGATATTTTATACACTGGAAAAAATGGAACGGTTGCTCACGAATTAATCTTGGATTGCCGTGATTTCAAAAAAACAACTGAAGTTGAAGTTGCCGACATGGCAAAACGTTTAATTGACTACGGTTTCCACGCTCCAACAGTTTCTTTCCCAGTTGCAGGAACATTGATGATTGAACCAACAGAGAGTGAAGATAAAGCAGAATTAGATCGTTTTATTGTAGCAATGATTGGAATTAGAAAAGAAATTGCTCAAATCGAAGCTGGAAAAGCTGATAAAGTGAATAATGTTATCAAAAATGCTCCACATACAGCTGATTGTATCATTAACCGTGATTGGACATATCCATACACACCACAAGAAGCGGTTTATCCAGTTGAATACTTGAAAGAATTTAAATATTGGGTACCAGTTCGCCGTGTTGACAATGCTTTTGGAGATAGAAATTTAGTTTGTTCTTGTCCAGGGATTGAGAATTACATTACGGTTGAAGCTTAATAGAGATTATTAGACGTTTGGATTATTAGATTATTCGAACGTATAATTCCATTAAGAACTAAAAATTGCAAAGAGTCACTTGAAGGAGTGGCTTTTTTTTTGGAACAAAGCTTTTGACAACTTTATTGGTAACCTATAAAAATGAACAGCTTTCTAACTTTTTCCCCAATAGTGTCATTGACATGGTAGAATAAGACCGTTGCAAGGCAAATTAGTTATTAACAACTTGATTGTAAATAACTTAAGTCTGAAAAACTTCTTATTTTCAATATTTTTTCATACTTTTGAATATGA
>JBIKSI010000112.1:0-12356 GCA_044348665.1 Crocinitomicaceae bacterium | reverse complement strand
TACATTATTTTGAAATTTCAAATAAAAAAGAAACGCATGTACGGAGTAAAAAATTAAACATCGACATCATCCGGCAAAAAGGTGGTTACGAGATTTCAATCAATGAAAGCAAATATTTTTTGGTGATAAGTTTGGCGAATACGAGTCAAATTAAAAGAAAAATTTATGCAAACAAATTTAATGTACCAAACTCCAATTATCAATTAAGAAAAGGAGCATTGGCTTTTGATTTATAAAACAATAATATTTTTTTTAGAAAAGTAAGAAATAAAGTATTGAACATTCGATCTTCTTCACTAACAAAGCAAGGAAGTTAACAAAATATTATTTGTAAAAAATTGAAATTATTCGTAATTTCATTTTATGGAAAATACATCTAAACAAAAAACACCCCTCAATTCCCCTCTTTTGGAGGGGTGTCCGCAGGACGGGGTGGCAAAAAATGATGACAAAGTCATCCAAGCCACCATCAACTCCATACCAATCTACCGCAATTTTGTAGAAAACTTACCTTACAACCACAATCTCAAACGATTAGTAAAAGAAAAACGAAAAGCTGGAATTTTGGGAGAAGTACTATTTTGGATGCAAGTCCATAAGCGCGTTTTTTATA
Organism: Crocinitomicaceae bacterium; assembly: GCA_044348665.1. Classification (GTDB taxonomy): domain Bacteria; phylum Bacteroidota; class Bacteroidia; order Flavobacteriales_D; family Crocinitomicaceae; genus M2408. The sequence goes on along the minus strand of JBIKSI010000112.1, from coordinate 11,743 downwards.
ATATCGATTTCGACAGACAACGAATTATCGGAAACTATATCATTGATTTTTATGTCAAAACACTTGGTTTGGTAGTTGAAATTGATGGCAGTAGCCATGAGGACAAAGTTGAGTACGATAGAATCAGAGAAGAATACTTAGTTTCTCTCGGATTGAGGGTTTATCGAATTAAGGATAGTGACGTAAAAACGAATTTGGGACAGGTAATGAGGGAATTGGAAGAGTATATTGTTAAAGAATATGGGAAGGCTTAAATTGTCGTCCTTTGCACAACACTTTTACCACCCCGTCCTTCGGACACCCCTCCACAGGATGGAAATTTAGTTTTCGTAAAATAGAATTATAAATAATCGGTTTTAACTTTTGATGAATTAAAGAACCTCCAGAAAATTTCACTTTGTATTTTGTTAGCTATTTGCAGCACATAAAATTCTTTTTCTTCTAATTTTTCAGCGCCATTATTAAAACCATAAGTGTCTTTACAATTTGATTTAAAAATTTCCATATTTGTTGCTTCTTTTTCTTTGATTAATTTACCTTTCCCTTTAAAAGAATTTCCAATCGAATCAAAAAAACATTCATAAGAATATTCAAATAGACATGTAATTTTATCTTGAGTTTGATTATATGATCCTAGAAAATATATAATTGAAGTGTCTCCCACACATTGAAATGTAAATGTCACCTTATTTTTCTCATTGAAATAAAAGTATCCAATACCACAATCAGTTTCAATAATTTTTGATAAATCACAAAATTTAGAATCAGTTGTTGGTTGAAAGAAAAAGAGTTTGTCTTTAATGTAATTGGTTTTAAAATTTATTGTATCAATATTTTTACTAAATTGTTCCTTGGTCAATAGTTTTATACTATCTGGTTTAGAACTACAAGAATGCAGAGAAAAAATAAAAACCGTAATAAATAAAATAACTCTATTGATATCAAAAAAAATCTTCATTCTAAATTCTACATTTTCAAATTCTCAATCAACCCATCATCCACAATCTCCGGTATCGTAACCTTCAACCTTGGCTCTTGTTCCATAGCTCGTTTGATAGCGAAAATTGCTCCTTCATTTCTTGCCCAAGAACGACGAGAAATTCCATTATTCACATCCCAATGCAACATCATTTTCAAACGTCTTTCAGCATCCTGACTTCCATCAAGCAGCATTCCAAAGCCACCATTGATTACTTCTCCCCAACCAACTCCACCGCCGTTGTGAATCGAAATCCAAGTTGCACCGCGGAAACCATCGCCAATTACATTTTGGATGGCCATATCGGCTGTGAATTTTGAACCATCATAAATGTTGGAAGTCTCACGGTAAGGTGAATCTGTTCCAGAAACATCGTGGTGATCTCTTCCTAAAACAACGGGGCCAATTTTTCCTGCTGCAATGGCATTGTTGAAAGCTTCAGCGATGCGCATTCTTCCTTCAGCGTCTGCGTACAAAATACGTGCTTGTGAACCAACAACCAATTTATTTTCTTGCGCACCTTTAATCCATTGGATGTTGTCAGCCATTTGTTGTTGAATTTCAACCGGGCTGTTTTTCATCATTTCTTCCAATACATCGCAGGCAATTTGATCTGTTTTCGCTAAATCTTCTGCCAAGCCTGAAGCACAAACCCAACGGAAAGGACCAAAACCATAATCAAAACACATAGGTCCCATGATATCTTGTACGTAAGATGGATATTTGAAATCGATATGGTTTGGCGCCATTACATCTGCTCCAGCGCGTGAAGCTTCCAATAAAAATGCATTTCCGTAATCAAAGAAATAAGTGCCTTTTGCAGTATGTTTGTTTACCGCAGCTGCATGACGAATCAAGGTTTCTTGTACTTTTTGCTTGAATAAATCTGGATTGTTAGCCATCATTTCGTTGGATTCTTCGAATGTTTGTCCAACTGGATAATAACCTCCTGCCCAAGGATTATGCAAGGATGTTTGGTCAGAACCCAAATCAATGTGAATGTTTTCACTGTCGAATTTCTCCCAAACGTCAACGATATTACCTAAATAAGCAATCGAAATTACCTCTTTATTCGCTTGAGCAGTTCTCACACGAGCAACTAAATTCTCAATATTATCACAAATTTCGTTGATCCAACCTTGTTCGTGGCGAATTTTTGTGATTTTTGGATTTACTTCTGCACAAACAGTTACACATCCAGCAATATTCCCAGCTTTTGGTTGCGCACCAGACATTCCACCTAAACCTGAAGTTACAAAAAGTGAACCTGATGGCGATTTTTTGATTTTGCGAAAACCGTTTAAAACCGTAATTGTTGTACCATGCACAATCCCTTGTGGTCCGATGTACATATATGAACCGGCTGTCATTTGCCCGTATTGCGAAACACCTAAAGCGTTCATTTTTTCCCAATCATCTGGTTTAGAATAATTTGGAATTACCATTCCGTTTGTAACCACGACTCTTGGTGCATCTTTGTGGGAAGGAAATAATCCCATCGGGTGACCAGAATACATGGTTAAGGTTTGATCGTCAGTCATTTCTGACAAATATTTCATAGTCAAACGGTATTGAATCCAATTTTGGAAAACAGCACCATTTCCGCCGTAGGTAATCAATTCATGCGGATGTTGCGCTACTGCATAATCCAAATTATTTTGAATCATCAACATAATCGCTTTTGCTTGTTCAGAATTCCCTGGATAATCAGAAATTGGTCGCGCATACATCGTGTAATCTGGCCTAAAACGGTACATGTAAATGCGGCCGTAGGTATTCAATTCTTCCATAAACTCGGGTGCCAATTCAGCATGAAAAGATGTTGGAAAATACCTTAAGGCGTTGCGAATAGCCAACTTTTTTTCTTCTTGCGAAAGAATTTCTTTCCGTTTAGGTGCATGATTGATGTTTGTTTCATACACTTTTTTTGGAGGTAAAACACTTGGAATACCTTGTCTGATATCGTTTTGAAATTCTTGAGTTGTCATCGAAGTAAATTTTGTACAAAAATACAGTTTTGAAATTAATTCTAAAGATTTTATACTGTTTTTTGATGAATTGAATTTGTAAACCCATTCTGAAGGCAAATCGCTCCCAAATAATGACTAATTTTGCTTGCAGACAAAAAAACTTAAACTTTTATTCTAAAAAATTGTTGCCTTAAAATGAAAAAAGCAATCGTAATTGGTTCAGGAATCGCAGGCTTAGCAGCTAGCATAAGATTAGCTGTAAAAGGTTATCAAGTGCATATTTTTGAAAAAAACTCCTACCCCGGAGGAAAATTAAGTGCTTTTTCTCTCGATGGATTTCGTTTTGATGCTGGCCCTTCCCTATTTACCATGCCTCAATTTGTGGAAGAACTTTTCGACTTGGCAGGGAAAAAAACAAGTGATTATTTTGAATACGTAAAACACGACACGGCTTGTCATTATTTCTTTGAAGATGGCACTTTTCTTCCTTTTAAATCCGATATCAAAGAGGTGCTAGAGGAAGTTCAAAAAACTCTAAAAATTGATTCAAGTCCATTAAAAAACCATTTTCAAAAAAGTAGTTTTATTTACGACAAAACGCATGAAGCTTTTTTAGAAAAATCATTACACAAAACAAAAACGTATTTTAGCAAAGCAGTCGTAAAATGCCTTTCAAATGCGCATCGTTTACACTTATTCACTTCGATGCATCAAGTGAATGCTAAGAAATTAAATCATCCGAAATTAGTTCAAATTTTTGATCGTTATGCAACATATAATGGGTCAAATCCGTATCAGGCTCCAGGAATTTTAAACATTATTCCGCATTTAGAACATGGATTTGGAACCTTTTTCCCTAAAAAAGGAATGCATTCAATTACTGAATCCTTGGTGAAATTGGCTAGCGATTTAGGTGTGAAATTTGAGTTTAATCAAGATGTAAAAGAGATTTTACACGACGACAAAAAGGTTTACGGAATAAAAACAAATAATGGTGAATATCATTCAGAATTAGTTTTCTGCAACTCTGATATTCGCCCTGCCTACAAAAATTTATTGCCAAAACTAAAAATTCCAAAGCAAGTAAATAAACAAGAACCTTCAAGTTCAGCGCTTATTTTCTATCTTGGAGTCAAGCAAGAATTTGCACAACTTGATTTACATAATATTTTTTTTAGTGAAAATTACGAGGAAGAATTTGATGCCATTTTCAACAAGAAAAATGTTTCGGATGATCCAACAATTTACATTCACATCAGTACGAAAATCGTGAAATCCGATGCGCCTGCTGGACAGGAATCTTGGTTCGTCATGGTGAACGTTCCTTCAAATTGCGGTCAAAATTGGGAGGAAATAAGGGAAAAAACGCGTCAAAACGTGATTAAAAAATTGAATCGCATGTTACACATCGATTTGGAAGATTTAATTGTTGTGGAAGAATACTTAGACCCAATTCGCATTGAAGAACGAACCTCAAGTTTCGCAGGAGCGTTGTATGGAGCGAGTTCTAACGATAGAATGGCGGCATTTTTTAGGCATCCAAATTTTTCAAAGATTAAAGGCCTATTTTTTGTCGGTGGAAGCGTTCATCCAGGAGGTGGAATTCCACTTTGTTTACTTTCTGCAAAAATTGCCACAAATTTTGTTAAAAAAAGAAGTTGAGTATTCATTTTATTCTTAATTTTAGCACCTATAAAAATATTTATTATGATAAAATACATTTTAATCGCAATTTTAGCTCTGAGTTTTACGTCTTGCGTAGTTAGTAAGAAGAAATTCACAGCCATGAAAACTGAATTAGAAACTGCTAATGCAAAATGTAATGAAAGTTTGGTAGATGCACAAAATAAATTGTATTCTTCTCAAAGTCAAGTGGCTCAATTGAATAATGATTTAATTTTGGCTAACAGTTCAATTATCTCTAAAACTGAACAAGTAAAAGATTTAAGAGAGCAATTAGATGATTGTAAAAAACTGAGAGACAAGCAACTAACACAAGTTGGAGATCTAACCATTTTAACGCAAGCAGCGAATGACAATATCAAAGAAACTTTGTCTCAATTGGAAAATAAAGACAAGTACATTAAATTATTGCAAGCTGCAAAAACCAAAGCAGATTCTTTGAATTTGGCTTTAGCTGTTAACTTGAAAGGTGTACTTAAAAATGGTTTAGAGGATGGTGATGTTGACATCAAAGTTGATAAAACAGTGGTAATGATAAACATTTCTGATAAAGTATTATTCAAAAGCGGAAGCACAGACTTAACTGCAAAGGCAGACGAAGTATTAGCAAATATTGCTAAATTAATTGAATCTCGTCCAGAATTAGAAGTCATGATTGAAGGTTACACGGACAATGTTCCAATGAAAACAACATGTATAAAAGATAATTGGGATTTAAGTGTATTGAGAGCTACAACAGTTGTTAGAACATTACAAACTAAAAATAACATCAACCCAAACAGATTGATTGCAGCAGGACGTGGAGAATTTAACGCATTAACTTCAAATGACACTCCTGAAAACAAGGCAGCAAACAGAAGAACACGTATTATTTTGATGCCGAAAATAGATCAGTTCTACGATTTATTGAATCCAAATAACGTTCCTCAATAAGAAGTTTTTAAGCTAAAATATAGGTAAAGTCTCAAAGAAATTTGGGACTTTTTTTATGGTATTATGCCGATTACATTTTCAATAGTGTCCATAATTATCTTCGATGCTGCCTTTCGCGGTGGAAACTTTTCAAATTGTATCGGCATTATACTTAATTATTTTTTTACAATCTATTAAGTGTATTTGGTATAATCTTTCGGAAAGTCAAATTGATCCTTGCATTTCCGACCTTTTTTGACTTTGCAATTTGGTGTTTCCAAAAATGCTGCATGGATCCTCCCATGATAAGTAAACTTCCTGCTTTAAGGTCAAAGGATAATTTTTCTTTCGTCAAATTGTGTTTCAAATCAAAACGGCGTGTTTCACCCAAACTCAAAGATGCAATCAGTGGATTTTTGCCTAGTTCTTTCTCATTGTCAGCATGCCAACCATTTGAATCCAAACCATTTCTATACAAATTGGCTAATACAGAATTGAAGGATTCTTCATGTAAAATTTCAGCCTCAATTCGCTGTTTCAATTTCAATAATTCAGCATCAAACTTATGCACTTTTAGTTTTTTACCAGAATAAGAATAGGATTGATTTTCCAAAGCATAAAACGCCTCCAACCTTGGAGTTGAGTAGGTCTTACCAAAAACCGTTATTTCAGAACTTTCCCAAGCTAAATGCTGATGGAAATAGTCATACATTGCATAGGTTTCCTTTTCTAAAAGAAAATCAGGAATAAAAATGTACCAGGCGTCCTTAATTGCTATTCGTTCAAAACTAAACATTTACAAATATCCTTTGACATCATAAACCACATAGCCAATCCATTCTTTGATGAGGGAATTCCAATTAAAAAGCGTCTCTGCATCTGGAACGATAAATTGATCCCAATAAAAACGTCGTTTTGGACCCGTGAATAAATCCGTTGAGTAGGTGTCACATTTAATTCCTTGTTTTTTGAAAATGGCACGAGCACGTCTCATGTGTTGACCAGAGGTTATCAATAAACATTTTTTAATATGCGGATAAGATCGAACGAGTACTTTTTTGCTTTCAACGGCATTTTCATAGGTGTTTTTTGACTTTGACTCAACTATAATATCCTTTTCAGGGATTCCCCATTGTAGCAAAACATCCTTCAATTGATTTGCTTCGTCTAGTCCACGATCTGAAATAAAACCAGAACCACCAGTAAGTAGTATTTTTTTTATCTTCCCTTTTTTGTACAGGGTAATTGCTTGCCAAATGCGATCTGTCCCTCTTCTTGCGCTTAAGGTTTTTAAATCGTTGTTGTAATCAAACATTCCGCTTAATACAATTCCAACTTCATATTTTTTCACTTTTGACATAGGAGTTCCATGGACATCCCACAAACGCTCAAACTCTAAAAAAATAAAGGTATTTGAAAAAAACAACAAACAAAATATCAAGGTTATTTTCGCGCCTTTTTTCCATTTTTCTCTTTTAACAAAAAGGTAAATAAACAAGGAAATTAGAATCCAAGAAAAAGGATTGATAAAAAAATAAAGTGCTTTAGAAAGGATAAAGAACATAATTTATTTGATTGAAAAAAAAACAAAAAACCCCATAACCAATGAAGGAAACGGGGTTTAGTATAATGAGTTTGAAATTATGCTTTTGCGTAAGATCTTTTTTCTTTGATACGAGCAGCTTTACCAGTCAATTCTCTGAAGTAGAAAATACGAGCACGGCGTACAGCACCTTTTTTGTTAATCACAATACTTTCTAAAAATGGAGAAGAAATTGGGAAAATTCTTTCAACACCAACGTTTCCAGACATTTTTCTTACTGTGAAAGTTTCTGTTGTTCCAGTACCACGACGTTGCAAAACAACACCTTGATATTGCTGAATACGCTCTTTTGCTCCCTCTTTAATTTTATATGATACAGTAACAGTATCTCCGCTTGAAAAAGCTGGAAATTGTTTTACTTCTACTAATTCGTTTTGAAGTTCTCTTATGATATCCATGATGCTAAAAATTCTAAATTATTCCCTATTTGGGGGTGCAATATTACGAAAAAAAAATCAATTAACACTCTTTTGTTTAATTTTTTTTCAAAAAAAAATATTTTTATCTTTTTTTCTCCTTTTTTGTTGTGCAAATGTATCAATTTTATACTTTTAAGCCAAATATATAGTATGAAATGGATTGGTATTATTTTTATGCGTCACTTTGCCCATTTTAAGTTTTGTCATGGTTTTTTATTCAAAAACGCACGCCAAAACTGCTCAAACATGCTTATTAACGACGGAATATCGTCCGCCGTTAAGACATTTGACTCCTCTGGAGTCATGAAACAAATGGCTTATGCCATAAAATTTACTTGGGGAAAGAAGGTGACCAACATTATTGGCATTATTGCAGTAACAATTTTTATTTCTTCTTGTTCAAATTCTGATGATGTAAAAGTACTTGAATTCATGGAAAAAGGGAATCAATTCCTGGAAGACAAAAATTATTCAAGTGCTTTAATTTCGTTCAAAGATGCTTTGAAATATGAGATATCTGACGAAAGCAAAGCTAAAAATTATAGAAATATCGCAGTGGTGTTTTTGTATATGGAAAATTTGGATTCAGCAAAATATTATTCTCAATTAGGCGCAGATGCTGTTAATTCAGATTCCTATTACCATTTAATTAATAAAGGTGAGGTCTATTTACTAAGTAATCAAACCAAACATGCCATTCATATTTTGGAACAAGCAAAAAAATTGAAACCAAACGAAATGGAAGTTTACAACAATTTAAGTTTGATTTATGCTGGGAATTATGGCGAAGAATTTGTTTCACTTGATTTGGCGCTGTCAAATGCTGAAAAAGCTTATGAATTAAATAAAAACGATGTAAATAAAGAGCAACTTGCAAGTGTTTATTTTCAAAAGGAAAATTTCTCAAAAGCCTTAAATTTATTTAAAGAACTTTATGAAAAACATCCTGAAGTAAAAATGTACCAATTTTATTATGGTCAAAGTTTATACTTTTCTGGAAATGAAGAATTAGGGATAAAAATGATGGAGGAAGCTGCTGAACGGGATGAAAATTGCAGAAAACTGTTGGAAGATTTAATTGATTAAACCTTGCTTATGGAAAAAATAATTATTGGTCGCAAAGACAAAGTGGATTTACCTGAATTTGGATTGGAAAACGTTTCTGTTAAAATTGATAGTGGCGCATATTCTTGCTCAATTCATTGTGAATTCATCAAGGAAGTTGAAGAAAATACACAGAAAATACTAAAAGTGGTTTTCTTGGATGAATCCTTACCTAAATACTCTGGTGAAATTCATGAATTTACAGAATATTCAAAAAAAAATGTAAAAAGTTCAACAGGTGAAAAGCAAGAACGCTTTTTCATAAAAACCAAAATGGTATTGTTTGGAAATGAAATTGTAAGCGATTTTTCATTAACTCAAAGAAATGGATTAAAAAATCCTATTTTAATAGGTAGAAAAGTATTAAACAAAAAATTCTTAATTGATACATCGATTGTGAATGTATCTTACAACAAAAAAATAAAAAATCTGAAATGAAAATTGCAATTTTATCGCGTAACGCAAATCTATATTCAACAAAAAGATTGGTTGAAGCAGCCGAAAAAGCTGGTCATGAGGCACATGTAATTGATCATTTGGCATGTAATATTGAAATCGAACAAAAAGGTCCATCGATTTATTACAAAGACCATTATTTAGAAGGATTTGACGCTGTAATTCCAAGAATTGGAGCTTCTGTAACATTCTATGGAACTGCTGTGGTGCGTCAATTTGAAATGATGAATGTTTTCACAGCCGTTATCTCTCGTGGAATTGTGCATTCTCGTGATAAACTGCGTTGTCTACAAGTTTTATCAAAAGAAGGAATTGGTTTACCAAAAACTGTGTTCACTAACTACTCACGTAACGTGGAGCACGTGGTTGAATCTGCTGGTGGAGTTCCTGTAATCTTAAAATTATTGGAAGGAACACAAGGTTTGGGCGTTGTTTTGGCGGAAAATAAAAATGCTGCTCAATCTGTATTGGAGGCATTTAATGGCTTGAAAGCGAGAGTAATTGTTCAAGAATTCATTAAAGAGGCAAAAGGCGCTGATATTCGTGCATTTGTTGTTGATGGAGAAGTTGTTGGAGCCATGAAAAGGCAAGGCAAACCAGGAGAATTTCGCTCAAACATTCACCGTGGAGGTAGTTCAGAAAAAATTGAATTAACTGTGGAAGAACGTTACACTGCAATTTTAGCTGCAAAAGCTGTTGGTTTAGGAATCGCTGGAGTAGACATGCTACAATCTGAGCGTGGACCTTTGGTTTTAGAGGTAAATTCTTCGCCAGGTTTACAAGGAATTGAACGTGCAACTGAAGTCGATATCGCTGGGAAAATAATTTCCTACATTGAAAAAAATGTGAGGCATTGATTTGATTTTTATGAAAAGTCGAAGTGGGCATAATATGAAGTAAAAAAATTAAAATGAAAACTTTATAAGAATTAGATTGGAACAAATTCGGCTTATTTTGCAGTATACGTCAGAAAATGTAAGATTTTACTCATGCGTCAAGCATGTACTTACATTATCTCACCGATGCCAAAGGCAATACCTTAAAATAAGCCTAGACTTTTTTGTTACTTTTTGTGTCATGACAAAAAGTAAAAGAAAAATTACAAATAATATTCAAACACATGATAAACACCTCATCCAAGCACAAAAAAATAGTCATTCTCGGAAAAGAAATTCTTTCAGAAAAAGTCAAACTATTTAATTTTAAAGATAGATCGAATGAGCATAAAATGAAGTAAAAAAAATTAAAATGAAAACTTTATAAGAATTAGATTGGAACAAATTCGGCTTATTTTGCAGTATAGGTCAGAAAATGTAAGATTTTGCTCATGCGTCAAGCATGTACTTGCATTTTCTTACCGGTGCCAAAGGCAATACCTTAAAATAAGCCTAGACTTTTTTGTTACTTTTTGTGTCATGACAAAAAGTAAAGGAATAATTACAAATAATATTCATACACATGACAAAAACCTCATCCAAGCACAAAAAAATAGTCATTCTAGGAAAAGAAATTTTACCCGGAAAAGGCGAACAATTGAATTTAGATGTTGCACGTTTACACACACGAACTCCTATTTTAGTTCCCGTTATCGTTGAACGAGCAAAAGTAGATGGACCAACCGTTTTACTAATGGCTGGTTTGCATGGTGACGAAATTAATGGCATTGAAATCATTCGTAAATTGATTCGTAAAGGTTTTAATAAACCACAAATTGGAACCATCATTTGTTTACCTGTTTTTAATATTTTTGGTTTTCTCAACGTCAAACGAGAATTGCCTGACGGGCGTGATTTGAATAGAAGTTTCCCTGGAAGCGAATCTGGTTCTTTAGCCTCGCAATTTGCCTATCACTTTATGAAAGAAATTACGCCACACGTTGATTATGTAATAGATTTCCACACTGGTTCGGCGCAAAGGAATAACTTTTCGCAAATTCGTTGCGTTTTTAAAGACAAAGAAAGTGTAGAATTGGCAAAAATATTTAATCCCCCATTTATCTTAAATTCGTCCTTAATTTCAAAAACAATACGTGATACCTTAACTAAAAAAGGAAAAAAAATGCTTTTGTTTGAAGGCGGAAAAACCAATAGCATCGAAGAAACTATCGTTGAAGAAGGAATTAATGGTGTAAAACGATTTTTGCAACATTTAGGAATGCGCAGCTTCAAAATTGACATTTCAAAGGACAGAAATCCGATATTTTTAGGTGAAAGTAAGTGGTTGAGAGCACCCAATTCTGGCATGTTTCAAGCATTGGTCAAAAATGGTAGTCAAATCTTAAAAGGAGATGTCATCGGAATTTTAACCGATCCATACGGAAATTTTGAACGTAAAATAAAAGCTCCCAGCGATGGCTACATTATTTGTTTGAACGAATCTCCCGTAGTTTATAAAGGCGATGCAATTTTCCACATTGCGAAAGAAACAAATGCGCCTAGCAATTAAACGCAGGGGTTTTCTTTTAAAAAAAGTTGGATTATATTTTTTCGTTGTGTATTTTCAAGACACGGAACAATAATGAAGTTAGGCAAATAGTTAGAAAGTTTAATTTTGATCAAATTGAATTAAAATTAATGTTTAATAGAACAACGTTTTAGTTACCATCCTTCCTATGCCA
>JBIKSI010000111.1:0-12416 GCA_044348665.1 Crocinitomicaceae bacterium | reverse complement strand
CAGAAGGCTCTTTGATTGTAAAAGAATTATTTAGTGATTCAAATACACTTTCACGCTATGCCATTTTGTACAAAAAATCAAGTAGCAATTTTGCAGATGAAAAGGGATGGATTTGGGGTTATGTAAACTCTGATGGATCAGTTGCTGAAGCTGCTAGTAAAAAAGGTGCTTCTTGTATTTCATGTCATAGTCAAAACGGGCAAATTGACTATCAATTAATGAACAAATTTTATCCATAAAAAAAGTCGAACATTACTGTCCGACTTCTATTTTGAATTTATTTTTTTTACTCTACAGTAACAGATTTCGCTAAGTTACGTGGTTGATCCACATTACAACCTCTCATTACCGAAATATGGTAAGACAATAATTGTAAAGGTACAGTTGCTAATAATGGAACCAAATTTTCATCCGTTTCTGGAATTTCAATCACGTGATCTGCTAAATCTCTCACTTGAACGTCACCAGCAGTTACAATGGCAATAATTTTTCCTTTTCTTGCTTTTACTTCTTGAATATTACTTACAACTTTTTCATAAGACGTTCCTTTGGTAGCTATCACAAAAACTGGCATTTCTTCGTCAATTAATGCAATTGGACCATGTTTCATTTCTGCAGCTGGATAACCTTCTGCGTGGATGTAAGAAATTTCCTTTAATTTCAAAGCACCTTCTAATGCAACAGGGAAAGAACTATTTCTACCTAAATACAAAGCATTTTTAGCATCTTTGTAGATAGCAGCAATCTCTTTAATTAATGGATCGCTTTTTAATATTTCTTTCACCTTATTTGGAATTGCTTCCAAATCAGCCAACATAGTGTGAAATAATGAATCACTAATTGTTCCTTTTTTGTTTGCTAAAGATAATGCTAACAATGTCAAAATCGTAACTTGAGCAGTAAATGCTTTTGTTGAAGCTACACCAATTTCAGGTCCAGCATGTGTGTATGATCCCGCATCTGTAATTCTTGAGATGGATGAACCAACAACATTACAAATTCCTAAAATTGTAGCACCTCTTGATTTAGCTAATTCTAAAGCAGCTAAAGTATCTGCAGTTTCACCAGATTGAGATACCGCAATTACTATGTCATTTTCATTGATAATTGGATTTCTGTAACGGAATTCACTTGCATATTCCACCTCAACATTAATTCTTGCTAAACCTTCAATCAAATATTCACCAACTTGACAAGCATGCCAAGAAGTACCACAAGCAACCATAATAATACGGTTTGCATTGATTAATTTATTCTGATATTCTTTTAGTCCCCCAAGAGAAACCCAGCCTTCTTCTGCGTTCAATCTTCCTCTGAAACAATCGTGAATCGATCTTGGCTGTTCAAAGATTTCTTTTAACATAAAATGCTCAAAACCACCTTTTTCGAGCGCTTCCAATTGCATTTCTAATTTTTGAATATAAGGCGTCTTTTCTTGATTTGATAAATGTAAGATTTTTAACCCTTCGTTTAAATCTACCACCGCAATTTCCTCATCATTCAAATAAACAACTTGCTTAGTATATTCAACGATAGGAGTAGCATCAGAAGCCAAGAAAAATTCATTATCTTCTCCAATTCCAACCACTAACGGACTACTTTTTCTTGCAGCAACTAATTGATTTTGGTTTGATTTTGACAAAACAACAATCGCATAAGCTCCTGTTACCTCCAATAAAGCATGTCTGACCGCTTCAACTAAATCTATTTTTTCAGTTTTCATGATATCATCAATCAAGTGAACCAAAACTTCTGTATCAGTTTCACTTTTAAATTGATATCCACGAGCAATTAACTCCTCCTTTAAAACATCGTAATTTTCAATAATTCCATTATGAATCAATGCTAAATCACCATCATTACTAAAATGTGGATGAGAATTGATATCATTCGGCAAACCATGAGTTGCCCAACGTGTATGACCAATTCCTAAATGTCCTTTGATGTTTTTTCCAGCTGCGAATTCTTCTAAATTTGCGACTTTCCCTTGTTTCTTGTAAATATTAATCTCCCCCTGATCTAATAATGCAATTCCTGCACTATCGTAACCGCGGTACTCTAATCTTTTTAAGCCCTTAATTAGGATTGGATATGCTTCTTTTTTTCCAATATATGCTACGATTCCACACATTTTCTTTAATTTTAATAGTTAGTATAAATGATATGTATTTTTGGTTTGTTTTTATTGTCTGTATCAGTCCCATTGAAAACAATTCTTTCAACAGAACTTAACATTTTTGTTGGAGATAAATATACACCCAAATTTTCAATTTTTTGATTCACAACTTGCTGCACATAATCTCTTACATCCAATTTATAGCTTTTCGTAATATAACTATATTCAGCAGTAACGTTTAGGTTATATAAATTTTCATCGGTCGATTTTATTCGAGTTGAAGCTGTTAGAATTAGACTTGGTGTTAAAGAACTTTGAGAATAATAACTAACTGGAAGTTCCAAAATCGCTTGGTGAATTACTGCATTTTTAGGAATGTCATTGATGGTAGAAAATTTTACAACAGCACGAGATCTATTAGCTTGTGCATAAAATGATTTTTTACCAAAACTTGGATTTGCAATTACATTTGCAACATTCGTGCTGGAATTGTCTATTGTAACATGATTAAAATCAGCACATTCTGAATTAATTAAGAAATCAAACGTTTTTGCTAAACCTGCTTGCTTATAGTAAATTGTTAGCTTTGACAATGGATCCTCCAAGTTAAAGTACATAATTGCACCTTCATTTAGTGCTTGATTCCCATTGTTTACTCTTACATTTAATCCTTTAAAATAGGAAGTAAAAGCTTCATTAGTTGCAAAACTAGACGGATTTGTGCTTGCTTCTGTCATGAATGAACGAGCAATGTTGGTATCTAAAAAAATCCTTAATTGACTTTCAACTGTTTCGCTTCCTATTATTGTTGTTCCATCTGGATTCGGTGTAATAATTTCATTTGCTGCCATCACCCAGTTTGTACTTTTAACAGCTTTTGTTTGAAAGGAATAGTAAGTAGAATCTTTATAAATATCTTCATTTAACTCATAAACCTCCAGTTTTTGCGGATCCATTTCACCATAAATTCCTCGATATTCTAATCCTAAGACAAATGAATCAATGACAATTTCATTCAGATCTCCAAAATCTGGATTAAATCCTGGCAGACGAAATTGTGTATAAAACTCAGATTCAACTGTTCCAAATTCAGGGTCATTGTATGAACCTAACATGGCAACAGATAAATTACTGGAAATAAGTGAATCTTCCACGATGGTATAGGTTTCCAATTGAAACGTATCAATACCTTCACTTTCCAAAAAGAGAGATGAATCCAATCCATCTTTTCCAATGTTTGTAGTTTCTTTTTTACAAGAAACTAAACTCAATAAACTTAGGCCAATTATAAAAAAAATGTTCTTTTTCAATGATAAAATGTTTTAAACAAGTACTTCTTCTTCAATTACTTTATCAAAAAATTCAGACAAGGTTTTCGTTTGAAATTCTTCTGCCACAAAATCTTGTTTTAAACATACTGCTTCATCATACAAAGATTTTGTAATTGGATGAATTTTTTCTGTTCCTAAAGATAGTGCATCTGCATACTTAAAAATTGTACGTGTTACATTTTCGTATGAAGTGTCTTGCATTTCTGCAATTAATTTTTTGTCAAAGCCGTCAAATTTAAGTTTTTCAGGAAAACGAACATCCCAATTAATGTTAATTTCCTCATCGTACAAACTTAAAATCACTTTTGAATCTGAAAAATGTGGATCCTTATTGTATATTTTTTTGATATAAAGTGGCATTAATGAAGCCATCCAACCGTGGCAATAAATCACATCAGGTTTCCATCCCAATTTTTTTACAGTTTCCAAAACGCCGCGACAGAAAAACATACTTCTTTCGTCATTATCTGGATAAAAAACACCTTCATCGTCGGTTAATGTGTTTTTTCTATCGTAAAATTCTTCGTTATCAATAAAATAAACCTGCAAACGAGCCGATGGAATAGAAGCTACTTTTAAAATCAAAGGATGATCTTTATCATCAATAATTATGTTCATTCCAGACAATCTAATAACTTCGTGTAATTGATGCCTTCTTTCATTGATACAACCAAATTTTGGAGTAAAAACTCGAATATCTTTACCTGCCTCTTGAATACTTTGTGGTAATCGACGTGTGAAATTAGAAATTTCAGATTTTTGTACAAAAGGTGCGATTTCTTGTGAAACAAAAAGAATCTTTTTTTTCTCCATAGAAGTTAAATGATTGTTTAATTTATTGTGCAAAATTAAAAAAAAATTACGTCTTTTCCAAAAAAGATTTTAGATTTGTAAGTTTTTACTTTCTTTATCTCTAGATTAAATTGAAAATACTTCGTAAGACCTTTGAAATTGAGCAAATAATTGCAGACTTAAAGTCTAAAAATCAAGAAATTGGCTTTGTTCCAACCATGGGTGCATTGCATGATGGACACCTTTCCTTGGTTGAAAAATCGGTGAAAGAAAATTCAGTAACAATTGTCAGCATTTTCGTTAATCCCACACAATTTAATAATAGTGATGATTATGATAAGTACCCAAATACTATCGATGAAGATATAAAATTACTAGAAAAAACAAATTGTGATTACGTTTTTTTACCAACTAAAGGAGAGATTTACACTTCTGAATATGTTTTTCCTGAAATAAATATTGGACTTTTAGATCAAATGATGGAGGGCAAACACCGTCCAGGGCACTTTAAAGGAGTAATGCAGGTCGTTTATCGCTTTTTTGAAATAATTCGTCCTAATAAAGCATATTTTGGATTAAAAGATTTTCAACAAGTTGCTGTCATAAAAAAAATGACAGATTTCTTCATGCTCCCAATTGAAATCATTGCTTGTACAACAGTGCGTGAAAAAGATGGACTGGCAATGAGCAGTAGAAATTTACGCTTAAGTCAAGGCCAGCGTATTGAAGCACTTTTCATCTATGAATCATTAATCTTAGCAAAGAATTTAAGCGCTAAATTTTCACCACAAGAAGTTATTAAGATTATCAACGATTTATATAAAGAGTCGAGCTTAAAACTTGAATATTTTGAAATCATAAATCCTGAAAATTTTGAAGTTCTTCGGGATAATTGGCATCCTAACTCCATAGCTTGTATTGTGGCATACGTAGGTGAAATAAGGTTAATTGACAACATGTTTCTCCTAAAATCCTGAGATTAATCTCTCTTGCTTTTTTAGTTTGATAAAAATCTAGTCAACCATTTAGAAAATTAGTATTACTTTTGAGACAAAATTTACGAAAAGGGCATGTTAATTCAAGTTTTAAAGTCAAAAATTCACCGTGTTAGAGTTACTGAAGCTGATTTAAATTACATCGGAAGCATAACCATAGACGAGGATTTAATGATCGCTTCCAATATGATTGAAGGTGAAAAAGTACAAATTGTAAACATTAATAATGGCGAACGATTTGAGACATACATTATCAAAGGAGAAAAAAAATCAGGAATGATTTGCTTGAATGGTCCTGCCGCAAGAAGAGTTGCAGTAAACGACCTAATTATAATTATTTCTTATGCCTTACTTGACTTCGAGGAAGCCAAAAAATTCAAACCAAGCATTGTTTTTCCAAACGAACAAACAAATATGATTTCTTGATCGCTTAATTGTCAAATAGAAACAAATTTTTGAAGAAAGTAGTAAGAGATTTCTGTTTATTAAAAGCAAAAACACTAATTTTCTGCATTACTAATTGTAGTGGAATATTTATGGATTAATTTCCTTAATTTTACTACCAAAGAATTTTGAAAAAGAAACAACAGATGTCAAGAAGTAATTACGTAAAATCAAAAATTGTAAGTTTAGACGAGGCAATCCTAAAGGTGAACGCTTGGAAAATGAAGCAACAAAAGGTTGTATTCACCAATGGATGCTTTGATATTCTTCACTTGGGACATGTAAGTTATTTAGCTCAAGCGGCTGATTTAGGATCAAAATTAATTGTAGCTTTAAATACAGATGCATCTGTCAAAAAGCTAGGAAAAGGTGAAGATCGACCAATAAATAAAGAGGAGGAAAGAATGCAAGTCATTGCCTCTTTGGCTTTTGTAGATTTAGTGATTCTTTTCAAAGAAGAAACGCCTTATGAAACGATTCAAGCCTTATTGCCAGATGTTTTAGTAAAAGGCGCTGATTACGACCCAACAATTAGAGACAAGCAAAATAAAAAATATATTGTCGGCTCAGACCTAGTGCTAGCAAATAAGGGGCAAGTAAAAGTAATTGATTTAGAAGAAGGCTTTTCTACTACCAGACTTATTGAAAAAATTAAATCTTAATCTTTTCTTGGCACAACTCAACCAATAATCCATCTGTACTTTTTGGATGTAAAAATGCAATTATTTTATTGTCAGCACCTGCTTTAGGACTTTTGTGAATAAGTTCAAATCCTTCCTTTTCCAAACGATTGATTTCTGACTCTATATTTTCTACATCAAAGGCAATGTGATGAAAACCTTTTCCTTTTTTTTCTAAAAATTTTGCAATCGGAGAATCGCTGTTTGTTGCTTGTAATAATTCAATTTTACTTTCACCAATTTGCAAAAACGTTGTTAATACACCTTCTGATTCAACAATTTCTTGTTTGTAAGATTTTGTATTGAGTAGGCGTTCATAAACCTTCAAAGATTCCTCAATATTGTTTACCGCGATTCCTAAATGTTCAATTTTTCTCATTTTTTTCCAAAAAAAAACCCTGAACATAAATCCAGGGTTTGCAATTAAAATATTATCTTATCCTTTGAAGAATTTTTCTGTTTTATTGTCATAATTGATGTAATAAGCACCTTTCAACAAGTTTTCACAATTTACAGAAGATCCAAAGCCCTTTTTAACGATGTTCCCATAGGCATCAAAGATTTCGTATTTTGTTTCTACCGGCTTACTATTAGCAGTAAAATTAATTACTGTTTTCACTTTGATAGGATTCTTTTCAACATTAGGAGACGAAGAGGAAAATTTAACTTCCTTGGAAGTCTTTTTGGCGCCAGAATGATCTATTTGAGCTACACGAACTGTGTTTTCACCAGAATGAGGTATTACTTGAAATTCATACGAATTTTCATTTGATCCAGATTTCCCTTTTCCTTGTACCTCACCAACTTCAACCCATTTATTCCAACGGTATTGTTCAATAATGAACGGCAGTTTACCTTGTTCGTTTGTTGTTTTCCACAAAAGTTTTCCTGAATTAGACACCTCCATTTCAGTAACTTTAAATGTACTTCTAGGCAATAAGACTTCAGGGTTTAAAATTTTAGGCTTGCAACCATCATTGTGCTCGATAACAATAAAAACTGGTTCACCAATTTCAATGTTAAAAAGAGAAAAATCGATTTCAAAAGCACTTGAACTTGTACCACCTTGCATAACATCACCGTTTACAGTCACTTTAGTAGCGCAAAAACCAAATCCGTCACCATCTTCAGGATTTTGAACGTAAAGGTTTTTTCCTTGATAACTACCCTCGATTGAAAGCGCTGACCAAGATATATTATTGAAAACCAATAAAAAAGAAAATGCTAATAAAAATTTCATTCTGCTTATTTAATGTGTAATGTTCATTTTGTTAGGTGCAAGTTTAATACAAATTTTTGGATTGACAAATTTTTTTAACGCTTTTTTCTTAAATATTATTCGCTTTTTGGATTTTATCACCAAAAAACAGATAATTTATCGTTTGATTTTAGCTTTTTATTTTTGTTGAATAAAAACGTTAAATTTTAAGATTGAAAACTTATAAATATCAAATATTGAATAAAAAATAAACAGTTACGAATCTGAATAAGTATTTTTTTTGTATTATTGTAATCTTGAAATAACATATAAATAGCACCATGAAAAAGATTTTATTTGCAATATTCCTAACTTTATTGATGTTTTCTTGCTCTGAAGATAAAAAGAAATTTGAACATGCTGGAGGTATCTTTAAGATGTGTTTGACGGATTTTCCTTCTACAAATATTGCACGTGAAGTTACTGATGTTCATTCAGCTAATGTAATGTACCAAGTCATGGAAGGATTGGTTTCTTTCAATGGTGACGACTTAAAAGTAGTGCCTCAACTTGCAGAATCATGGAAAGTTTCATCTGACAATTTAACCTATACTTTCAAACTTCGAAAAGATGTGCTTTTTCACGAAAACGAGGTCTTAAGCTCAAAATCAGAAAGGCTACTAAACATTGAAGATGTAATTTATAGCTTCGAATTGGCTTGCAAAAAGGACAACGATGGTAATCCAACGCCTGCCTATACTTCATTTTTTAAAGGTACAATAAAAGGAGTAGATGATTTTCATGCGGGAAAAACAAAAACTATTAGTGGCCTGACATCAAAAGAAAACGAACTTACTATTGAATTACAAAATCCAGATGGAAATTTCCTAAACAAGTTAGCAAATATTAATGCTTCTATCGTCTCAAAAAAAATATGTGAGGCTAAAAAGGAAGATTTAATGATTGGTACTGGACCATTTGTTTATAAAGGAATAGATGAAAAAGCTGAGAGTCCAAAAGTTACCCTTGTTAAAAATGAAGATTATTACATGATTGATAAGGATGGAAATTCCCTTCCCTACCTTGATGGAGTTGAATTTTATGTTGTTACCAAAAAATTAGATGAATTAGATATGTTTGAGAAAAACGAAATTCATTTTATTTCTACTTTGCCTACAAGTAGAATTTCAGCCATGTTAGAAGGCAGAATTAAGGACTTCAATACTGTACCACCTTTACTTATTTTAAGAAATAATCCCTTATTGGCAACTAACTATTATTTCTTTAACATGGAAGATAGTCGTTTCAAGGATGTGCGAGTAAGACAGGCTTTTAACTATGCGATTAATCGAAATAAAATTACACAAAATGTGTTGCGAGGACAAGCTTATGAAAATGGAATTTATGGAATGGTACCGCCACTTTCAAGTTCATTTAGAGGATACGATTTTAAAGGATTACGCGAGGTTTCATACGATTACGATCTGGAAAAAGCCAGAAAATTGTTAGCTGAGGCAGGATACCCCAATGGAAATGGATTTGGATCAGTAACCCTTCGTGTAAATGTAGGCGATGTGCATTCTGCCGTTGCAGAAGAAATCTCTAGTCAACTGAGCCAAGATTTAGGAATAAACGTTAACATTGATGCCTCTTCTTTTGAACAAAAAAACGAGGATGCATCGAATGGAAAAGGCGATTTATTTCGTTCAGCTTGGTTCGCAGATTATGTGAGTCCAGAATCTTTCTTAATAAATTTTTATGGGAAAATTGTACCAAAATCAAAAACTGATCCTTCCATAGTGAATCAATCACGTTACAGAAATGCAAAATTTGACGAACTATTTGAAGCTGCGAAAAAAGAATCAAAAAAGAATGAAAGTCTGAGTTTATTTGCTGAGGCGGAAAAAGAATTAATGAAAGATCCACCCATGATGGTTTTGTGGTATAATGGTGATATTCAATTGCTTTATTCGAAAGTTCGAAATTTTCATGAAAATCCCTTGAATCATTTTACTTTGCGTGAAGTTTACCTAAAAGATTGGACCAAGGAAGAATACGAAAGTAGTTTGAAAAATAAGTAGATTCTAAAAATTCGATAATTTATGATTAGTAAAATTATTTCCATTTATGGAACAAAGCTTTTTTCATTAGCCGCAACTTTTTTTGTGTTTTTATTCGGTTTTGGACAATACACGCAAACTGTTCGAGGAAAGGTTTTCGATAACGAGACGAAGGTTTCACTTGTTGGAGTAAAAATTCAAATTTTTACAAGTGATTCTACAAAAACATACCGCAGCTTGACCAATGATTTAGGTGAGTTTGAAATCAAATCGGTACCAATTGGTAAACATAAATTGCAAGCAAAATATGCCTCTTATGAAACCAAAGAATTGGTTGTTGAATTGAATACAGGAAAGGAAAATATTTTGGAAATTCCCATGCAGGAAGAGTTCTTAGAGCAAGAGGTAGTAAACGTTGTTGCAAGAAAAAAGGGAGAAACCATCAATGAATTAGCACTTATTTCCGCTCAACAATTTAGTGTGGAAGAATCAAATAGGTATCCTGGTTCTCGATCAGACCCTGCTCGAATGGCATCAAATTTCGCGGGTGTTCAAGGAGCTGATGACTCCAGAAACGACATTATTGTTAGGGGAAACTCTCCACTTGGAATTGTTTGGAAAGTAGAAGGTGTTGATATTCCGAATCCATCCCATTTTGCAATTTCGGGGAGTACTGGTGGACCAGTAACTATTCTCAACAATAAAATTTTAGGAAATTCAGATTTTTTCTTAAGTGCGTTTCCTGCCGAATATGGAAACAGTATTTCTGGAATTTTTGATTTAAAATTGCGAAATGGAAACAATAAAAATCATGAATTTACTGGTCAATTTGGTTTTTTAGGCACTGAATTATTGGCAGAAGGACCCTTATCAAAAAATGGAAAATCAAGTTACTTGATGATGGGACGTTATTCAACCCTAAGTTTATTCAAAACACTAGGAATTCAAATAGGAACTGACGCTGTACCTGAATATGGAGACATTGCTTTTAAGTTTAATTGGCAATTGAAAAAAGGTGGAAATTTGTCTTTCTTCGGAATGGGAGGAAAAAGCAATATCGAAATCATGATTTCCGAACAAAAGGAATACAGTTCTGAATTTTACGGAGAAGGAGACCGAGATCAATATTTTGGGACATCGATGGGCGTTACAGGATTTGTTTACAAAAAATCTCTCAACGATAAAACTTTTTTCAGTTCAACTTTAGCATATTCCTTGGAAGAACAGCATTCGAATCATAATTATTTGATTAGAACTTTAGATACTATTACGGAAAATGGTGTTTCACGTTATCCAATTTCAGTCGATTCAATTTATCCATTAATGGGTTATTCATTTAGAGTTGGACATTTATCTTCTTACAGTTCTATTAACCATAAATTTAACAATCAACACCTGATAAAATTTGGTTACAATATTGAAAATCAACAATATAATATGATTGATTCTGCCTTGAATGTCAATCATACCTTGTTCGTTAATCGATGGAACTATCAAGGGAATGCCTTTTTGATTCAACCTTTTGTGCAATGGAAGTGGCGAATTTCAAGTAATATGGATCTAACGGCTGGTGTTCACAGTCAATATTTTACTTTGAGTAAAAGTTTTAGTCAAGTTGAACCACGATTTGCTTGGAAATGGAGGCTGAAAAACAATCAATCGATTGGTGCTGGAGCTGGATTACACAGCCAAATGCAACCTATTTACACTTATTTGTATCATCAATTTGATTCGCTTTCTCAGAAAAATGTCTTGCATAATAAAAACATGGATTTCACAAAAAGTTTTCATTCTGTGATTGCGTACGAAAAATTCTTTTCAAAAAACTTGCAAATTAAAACGGAGGCATATTATCAATCCCTTTACAATGTTCCGGTAACAATTACTCCATCAGCATTTTCATTGATAAATCAAGGAAGTGGATTTGCACGATTCTTCCCAGATTCACTTGAAAATACTGGTACAGGTTACAATTATGGATTAGAATTAACCGTTCAAAAATTCTTTGATAAATCCTTCTTTTTTCTGTTTTCTGGTTCATTGTATGACTCTAAATACAAAGGAAGCGACGGAATTGTCAGAAACACCTCTTACAATGGAACTTATACGATAAATATTTTAGCTGGAAAAGAATTTAAATTAAACGAGAAACAAAGTATCTTATTAGGCATCAAAACTACCTATTCTGGAGGTAGACGATACGGATTTGTTGATTTAGATGCATCAAGATTATTAAATGAAGTTATTTTTAAAGATTCCGCATTTAATGAAAGACAATTTAAAGATTATTTTCGTTTCGATTTAAAAGTTAACTGGAAATACAACGCTCGTTCCATGACACATGAAATCGGATTAGACTTGGTGAATTTATTTAATACAAGAAATCTTCTTGGCTTGGCTTACGCGCCTAATTTAGCCGATCCAAGTGCAGAACCTATTGCTGAAAAGCAACAATTAGGTTTCTTGCCCTTGTTTTATTATAAAGTTGATTTTAAAATCAATAAAAAAGAGTAAAATAATAGCACAATGAATTGAATTTATAGAAAAATCGTCTTAAGAATTACGGCGTGTTGGAAACTTTTGCAAATTTCTTCAAATTTTAAGTGACAATAAAACTACTTCAAAAAATCCAAAATTATACTTGGTGGTCTTCCAATTATTGCCTTATTTCCATTAATAATTAGGGTCTGCTGAAAAAGTCAGACCCTAATTTGAACTAGATTTGAGTATTTCCTATTAGAAAAATAATTTTGGTGAATACTCAAAATTTTTGAAAGGATAATTTTTAGGCAATACTGTA
>JBIKSI010000215.1:0-3650 GCA_044348665.1 Crocinitomicaceae bacterium | reverse complement strand
TACCTTGTTTTCAACAATAATATCAACAACATATCCCTTATCTAATTTTATTTCTTCATAAATTAATGGTAGGTTTTTTTGCTTTTCAACATCAAAACCGAATCTGTCTAATTCATAAAATAAACACTCTTCGTAAGCGCTTTCAAGTAAACCTGGCCCTAAGGTTTTATGAATTTTCAGTCCTAAATCAAAAACAATCTCTGAAATCCTATTTTCTGTCATTTTATTCTTGTTTGTTATTCGATCCTTTTTTCAATTATTAAGAAATTAGTTCTGCAATTAGAGTTGCTGATGTGCAATCAACAATGCGGACATCAACATACTCTCCAATTTTTAAATTACCTTTAGGGAAAACAACTTTTGTGTTGAAGGAATTTCTGCCGGATAAATCATTTTGAGATTTTTTCGAAATACTTTCAATCAAAATACGTTGAACTTGTCCAATTTGTTTTCTGTTATTTTCTAAGGAATGACTCAATTGCTTATCAATAATTTCTGTCAATCTTTTACTTTTGATTTCCTCAGGAATATCGTCTTCGTATTTTCTTTCGGCCAATGTTTTTGGTCTTTCAGAATACGTGTACATGTATGCAAAACTAAATTTTGCGTAATCCATCAATGTTAAAGTATCTTGATGTTGCTCCTCCGTTTCACCGCAAAAACCTGTAATAAAATCTGAAGAAATATAACATTCTGGATAAATCTTCTTGATTGCATCAATGCGATTGATATACCATTCTCTAGTGTATCCACGATTCATTTTTGCTAAAATTTCACTATTTCCTGATTGCACTGGCAAATGAATATGCGCGCAAATATTGTCGTATTTCTTCATGATTTCAATGACTTCATCCGTCATATCTTTGGGGTGTGAAGTTGAAAACCTTACCCTCAAATCAGGATTTAATTGCGCCACCATTTCCAATAGTTGAGCGAAATTAGTTGTGTCTTGGTTTTCATCTTTGATTTCCCCTTTTGAACTCATGTTCCAACGATAACTGTCCACATTTTGGCCTAACAAAGTGACTTCTCTATAACCGTTTTCAAACAACTTAACACATTCATCTAGAATAGTTTGTGGATCTCTTGAACGCTCTCTACCACGAGTAAAAGGAACTACACAAAAAGAGCACATGTTGTCGCAACCACGGGTAATAGAAACGAAAGCAGAAATTCCGGCTTCATCAAGTCGAACAGGACTAATATCACCGTATGTTTCATCGCGGGAAAGTAAAACATTTACAGCTTTATGTCCACCAACAACTTCAAAAATCAAGTTCGGTAAATCTCGGTAAGAATCAGGTCCAGCCACCAAGTCAACTAATTTTTCTTCCTCTAATAAGTTTTGTTTTAATCTTTCGGCCATGCATCCTAAAATGCCAACAACAAGATTTGGTTCTGCTTTTTTTCTTTTCTTGAAATCATGTAATCTTTTTCGAACACGATTTTCTGCATTTTCTCGAATAGAACAAGTATTTAATAAAACAACATCTGCCTCATCAACATTTTTTGTTGTTTCATAACCTTCATTTGCTAAAATAGACGCAACAACCTCACTATCAGAGAAGTTCATTGCGCAACCATAACTTTCTAGGTATAGTTTTTTGCCGTTTGATTTGACTTTTGTTTCTGTTAATATTGCCTCACCTTGTCGTGATTCATCGATTGTTTTGTCTACTCCAAAATCAAATTTATTCATTGTATACTTAAATAAGAGATACAAAAATAATCTTTTATTTCAATTCTGCCAAAATGTCAGAGAATAAATCTAAGTTTTTTGACATTGTTTAACAAGTTATTTCGAAATCACATAATACAAATAGAATCTTTTGATTGATACTTCTTTGCTTCCAAAAAACTTTGTCAATCAATCTTCTTTTTCTAACTTGCTGATGACATGCTCTTTGCGTGAGCCTTTGAAAATGTTATAATTTCTAAAACTACAATCTAAATCTCCATTATATAATTTAATTTTTCTGGAAGGATTTAGTCCAATGCATTTTAAAGCCTCCAGGTTTGATGAGATTACCCAGCACGAAAAACCTGCTAATTCTTGTTTAAACCAGTCACCTAATTCTTGATACATTTCATTAATTTCGTCCCCCATTCTTTCTCCATAAGGAGGATTACAAATTAAGGTTCCTCTTTCTAAATCTAGATCTTTCCATTCGTTAAATGACTTGGTAGAAAGACTAATATTTTTTGCAACTAGTAAGGGACGAATATTTCTTTTCGCCATCAAAACCATTTCAGAATCAATGTCTGAACCAATTAGGTCGCATTCGATTTTTTTATAATTTGATTTCGCTTGGATTAAGATCTCTTCCCAAATTTTTTCGTCAAAATTTTTGAAGTTTTTGAAGGCAAAATGTTGTCTTTCAGCACAAGATGGAATATTTGCAGCAAGAAGTGCAGCTTCAATCAATAAAGTTCCAGAGCCACAAAAAGGATCAATAAATGTAGATTTTCTGTCCCATTTTGACATTCTCACCATGATTGCTGCAAGCACCTCATTTAATGGAGCTTGTCCAACTTCTTCACGGTAACCTCGCATATATAAAGGTTGTCCACTAGTATTAAGTGATAAAGTTACATGACTTTCTTTGATGTAAATATCGAACAATACTTGAGGTCTTTTGGTATTTACGTCCGGACGTTCACCTTCTTTTTCACGGAAACAATCAACAATTGCATCTTTGACTAGAAAATAAGGATATTGTGTATGAGAAAATAAATTAGAAAAAACGGCACCTTTTACAGCAAAGGTTTTATCTAAAGTAAAGTATTGTGTCCAATCGATTTTCTTTGCTTTCTTGTACAAATCTTGTTCATCATTGATCCTAAAATAAGCAATTTCAACAATGACAGAGATTGCACAACGCACATGATAATTTAAAAAATAAACATCCTTCCATGTCCCTTCAATCTGAACAGCACGATTTAAAATTTTAACTTCCTGATATCCAAGTTCAATTAATTCTTCTTTTAGAACTTCTTCTGCACCGAATAAAGTCTTGAGTGTAATTTTTATTTTATCCATTTTTCTTTTTCAAAGTGCAAAATAACGAAAATTAAAAGGATAATCGCACACCTCTGTCAATTAACTTAGCTTTTTTTTGCTTTTTTGCTTCACAATAATTATCAGCTTCCTTTGTCAAGGTAATATCACCCAAATTTATTGCTTTGGTATAAGCCTCACATGCTTCAATCTTTTTCTCTTTTTTTATGTATAAATGCGCAAGGTAATAATAAACATCTACGGCAGATTCTTCCTCGATTTTGATTGAATTCATGAATTTTTCCTTTGCCAAATCAAGATTTTCGTTTTTATAAAGCGCATATCCATAATAAAAATTCAGTTGTGGAAACTTGGAATCAATAAGTTCAATTTTTTCAAAAAGGCTTATTGCTTCTTGGTAGGATTCATTTTTCAAGTAATTGACAGCTTTGATATTTAGGAAATCTAAATTTTTAGGATTTAATTTTAATTGCTCTTCTAAAAAAGCATTCAATTTTTCCGAATCGTTTTGCGAAAAATAAATTACTGCTTTATTGTGCAAGGCATTTTCATTTTTCGGTTCAATTGTATGTGCTTTTTCCGTTGAAAACAAAGCGTTATCAAATTTTTCCATATCTATAAATAAAGCTCC
>JBIKSI010000110.1:0-12492 GCA_044348665.1 Crocinitomicaceae bacterium | reverse complement strand
CCCGTGGCTGCTTTCGCGGTGCAACTAAGCGAAGCAATCTCAACAGCTTGTCCCGACTTTCGGGGAAGTTAAATCCAGCGGAGCAGGGTGGACATTTTAAATACAATTTTATTCAAGCAGCTTACATTGGCTTCAAAAAACAATAATTTATATGTACAAATATCGAATTCAGTTGATTTTAACTATTTTGGCTTTCCTTTCATCTTGTAGCGCGGTGCGGAACATAAAAACAAGAAAAAATGCGAAAATCGTGTTAGAAACATTTAAGGATTATTGCAGAACCAAGCATCCAGGTTTTTCTTCCAAAGAGTCAGATTATTTTTTATATGTTTCTCTGTATAAACAATCCGATTCGACCGAAAACTTAAACTTGAACGTTCAATTACATAATCGAAAATCAATAGACACTATGCCTGAGCAAAACATCTATCTTTTCAATAAAACCAAGGTGTTACTTTATGAAAAATCAGTTTCAACGATAATCATAAAAAAAATTATGTCTAAAGTCGAATACGAAGATTTAAAACTACCTAATCATAATGTTCGATACTTTGATCAAATGTACTGGGATGTTGAATTTAATAAAAAGAATGAAATAGTAAGGTGTTTATCTGGACCTAAAACAGATACTACAAGTTATTTATTACTTGAAAAAAAAGGGATTAAATTATCAAAAAGCTTCAGAAACAAAAATTAATCAAAATAGATTAACAACAAAATATGAAATTATCCAGCTCGTATGATATACTTCACAGTATTTATTATCCTGCACCAAAATATTTTTTTTACATCAAATTACCAAGTTCAAGAAAGTGTCTTGGAAGTTGAAAAAATACACATAAACTTGTGACTTATCAAAGAATGTTTGTATTTTTGATCAAAGTAAAACTTTTGAGAAATGAGTGTGAATTTGAGATTTATGTGCCGAAGAATAACAAATCCAGTAGAAAGTGGAATTTACAAGATATTACTTTCCCTTTTTATTTTAGTTTTATATAATTTTTGTTTGTCACAAGATACACTAGTTGTAATTCAAAAAAAATGGAAAGTATCTATGTCACCAGATTTTAAGTCTCATTATATAGTTGGGGATACAATTTTTGAAAAAAATAATAAAACGATTACGACAAATGACTATCAAACACTTGATAAATGGCAATCTGATAAAAAGTATTTTGTGTTCTATGATACTAAAAGAAAAAAAATAATGGAAGGTATTTGGTGGTCTGAGCATATGTTGGGCAAATTAATTATTTATAGTAAAAATGGGCAAATAGAATCCACAGGAAGATATTACAATAATAAGTGTGGGGAATGGAAATATTACCGAAAAAATGGTAAAGAAGTAATAAAAGTGTTCGAAGAATGTCCAGTTGGTATATAATCTTAAAATGCAAGGGCTCAAACTCCCAAGTATTTGTACCACGCCAGCAGCAACGAAGTGAATGATACTTCAAAATAAAGTTTTAATTAGCTTCAAATTTCCAAGATCAAGAAAACGTCGATTGTAGATTTACGTGCCACGACTTGCAAATCAATACAAAATAAATGACAAAATAAAATGAGAACTTTTTTACTTTTTTCAGTATTTACTATTCTTTTGCAAAAGAACGCAAATTCTTGCACTTGTTTTGGTGCATCTTCAATTTCAGAATCTATTAAAGAGTCTTTTAAAGAGTCTAATTTGATTATAAAAGGAGATGTGCTTGCAGTAAAGGATTTTTCCATAAATCCCATTTTTGCTGGTTTTAAAGTTTTCACAATTTCAATTGAAAATATTTACAAAGGTAGATATAGGAAAGCTACTATTGACGTTATAACTGGTGAAGGTGGAGGTGATTGTGGTTATCCTTTTTCTATAGGTGAAAAATACATCATTTATACCAATTTTGACAGCGAACTTTCAGCTAAAAATAATTTAACTTTAAAATCTTATTACACTGACATTTGTACCAGAACAACTCCTTCTAATTTGAATGAAATAGAAGTAATAAAGAAATACAAGCGTAAACATATATTTTGGTGGCTCTAAGCAGGTTAGCTCCGCAAGATATACTCTAAAGGTTTTCCCAACCAGCTCCGCAGGAAATGCTTCGCAGTATTTGTAATACTGCGCCAAAATATTTTTTTTCAACATCAAATTACCAAGATTACGAAAGTGTCTTGGAAGTAAAAAAAATACACATAAACTTTTGACTTATTAAAGAATGTTTGTATTTTTGGTCAAAGTAAAAGTTTTGGGAAATGTGTGGGATTGAGATTTGTGTGCCGCAGGATTCACTTCGTGGCTGCTTTCGCGGTGCAACTAAGCGAAGCGATCTAAACGAAGTTAAATCCAGCGGAGCAGGTTTGATTCAACTATAAATTTTAGGCGATAAGTTTTCCAATTTGCATTAACTATTATCTTCGCATTAATTTTGCATCATAACAAACCACGAAAGCTTCTGGGAGACCTTTATACGCAAATTTCAAAGAACCTTCTGCCTGCAAAAAACCAAATTTTTTATAGTAACGAAATAGTGTTTCATTACAAATACCGAAGCAAAAATCAAAAGCGTGCTCCTTTGTTCCATATTCAATGATGGATTGAATCATTCCGTCCAAAACGATTCCTTTTTTTCGGTATTTTTTGTCAATCGCTAATTTACCTACTTCACCAATTTTAGAATAACTCAATTTCATTAATAAATCTGCTGTCCACGTTTTATCTGAATAATAGATTTCTAATGGGAAAGTTTCTTGTATTTTAGGACATTCAATTTTATGCTTTGAAATTAATTCTTCCACATGTAAACTAAATTTCGTTCGTTTATTTGTTACAATACGAATACAAGCAAGGGGCAAATCGTTCTCAAAAGCTCCGAAATGTAAAGCGTTTATGTCAAAATTATTGATGTCTATTTCATTAGTATTCGACAACATTGTATTTAATAAGACATCCTCAGCATAGACCGAAAACCTTAATTGAAAGAGTAATTCTAATTCCCTAATGTTTCGAGGTTCTCTAAATTCAATGTTCATTGAAGCAAATTTAGTTTAAATAGTGTGAATTTAAGCGATAAGTGATTTTATTTATGTGGAAATTTGATTTGAAAATATGGCATTTAAATACCAAACGATTCTACGTCCTTCCAAACTCCTGATGCACGTCATTAAATTGGGAATAAATTTCGTTTAATGAGTTCGTTTTTTTGAATTCATAAAATAAATGTCCTTGCGTTAAAGTTTTGATACTTGTGGTTAATTTGAAAATCTCACGATACAAATTGCACTTTTCTGCATTCCCTTTATTTTTTCTAAGTTTTTTTTGCAAAAGTATGAAGGAGGAAAGTAAAATGAAGGGATAAAAAAGTGGCAGCAATAAGTAGGAAGTTAAATTACTTTCTGTTTTATGTTCTTTAATTAATTCGAAGCCTGAAATTTTCGCCAAGAGTCTTAATTTACTGGCAGAAATTAAAAAAACATGTCCAAAATATATTTCATTTTTACTTGAATCACTTTTCCAAATACTATCTAATTCATTTACAGGTGAAATCTTTTTAAAATGCTCACTTTCAGTTAAAAAAACACTGAGCCTTGAACGTAAACTTGAAGTGTTTGGCGTAGTCATGAGTAAAGTTCCATTTGTTCTTAAAACGCGATTAAATTCTTGCATTGCTTTGAATTGATCTTGAAAATGTTCGATTCCTTCTTGACAGATTACATGATCGAATAAGTCGTTTTCAGCAGCAATATTTTCGTTAATATTTGAGTACTTACAAGTTAATCCTTCTATTTTAAAATAGGCTGGAAAAACATCGAAAGCATGCACTTCTGCACCAATATTTTTTAGTTTTTGACTTGTAAAACCATTTCCAGCTGGGAAGTCTAGCACTTTTTTATCCTTAAAAATTGAGTTTTGAGCTTCAATAAAGGATAAAACGTGGAATTTTATGTCATTTTTTTTAAAATCAGAGGAATTCATTAAACAAAAATATCGAATAATTATAACAAACATTAGATTGTGAAAAAAAAATAAAAAATTCGACAAAAATGCTGTAACAAAAAGCGTTATTTTACATTATGATTGTACTTGTTATTTTCAATTCGAATTTTGACAAGTTTTAGGTATGGATTTTGTTTGTACCGAAAATAATATAGAATTTTTTTATATAGATATGAATAAATATTACGTTTTAGCTTTAGGTGTCATTTTTTCAAGTTTAATTTTCGCTCAAGAAGAGGATGAATCTTGTTTACATCCATCGAAAAAGGTTCAAAAATTAGTTGAAACAGGAAAAAATGCTGTCGACGCAAAAGCAGCAGTTGTAAGCTTTAACGCGGCAATTGAAGCGGCACCAGATAATGCAATGGTTTTTTATGAATATGGGATTTACGCCTACAATCAAGCCTTAAAATTGTATGAAACAAATTCTAATCCTGCGGCAGGGAACAAAAGTTTGGCAAAAGCAGAAGAATTACTTGCTCAAGCGCTTGAATTTTGTTCTGATTATCATGCAAATTGTCATTATTATTTAGGTGTAATTAATTATTCACAACAAGAAATGGATTTGGCAATTGCTCATTTCAAAAACTTTGTAGCCTATGATAATAGCGATGTTAGCAAATTTGATCTGGATCACGACAAAAAAATAGCAGACGTGAAGGAAGTTCTGAAAGAAGTGGAAGGTGAAAAGGAATTAAAAACCACACAAGTACCATTTTCTCCAACAAAAGTACCTAATGTGAGTTCTAAAAATGACGAATATTTCCCGATGATTTCTCCAGACAATGAGTTAATGTTTTACACCAGAAAATTAGACCGAAAAAATTTGGGGGATGAATTACACACAAATATCGTGGAAGAGTTTACTTTTTCTCAACGAAAAGATATGAATGAATTATTTAATGTCGGAGATCCATTTACAAAACCATTTAATGACGGTTCTTTTGCAAGTTATGGAGCTGCCACTATGTCTGTGGATAATAAAGAAATGATTATTTGCGCATGTAAAAGCGAATTGGTTGGAACACAAAATTACATGAATTGTGACCTATACATCACCACTTTTAAACGCAGTGGAAAAGGAGGGAATGATTTTGAATGGACTCCTTTAGAGAACATGGGATCAGGAATTAATACCAAGAATGGATGGGAAGCACAACCTTCACTTTCTGCTGATGGAAACATTTTGTACTATACAGCTTACGGCCCAAATACACGCGACAACGATATTTATTATGCAACTCGTGATTCCAAAGGGAATTGGAGCGAAGGAAAACCGTTGGATGAATTGAATACGGATGGTAAAGATAAAAGTCCATTTTTGCACCAAGATTCAGAAACATTATACTTCATTTCTTCGTGCACGGATGAACGAAAAGGAATGGGGGGAACGGATATTTTTCTTTCGAGAATGGAAAATGGAAAATGGGGAAAACCAGTAAATATCGGTTATCCTATTAATACTGCTGAAGATGAAATTGGTTTATTTGTGTCAACAGATGGAAAATTGGCCTATTATTCTTCTCGTCAGGGTGGAGAATGGAATATTTATAGTTTTGAGTTGTATCAAGAAGCAAGGCCAAAAACTGTTGCCTTGGTGAAAGGTGAATTAAAAGACGATGCTGGTCAACCAATTCAGGATGCTGTGATTGAATTAGCATACACAGAAACTGGTAAAAAAGAAACCTTTAAGGTGAATGGCGACGATGGAAAATACGCAGCAATTGTGAAAACTGAAAAAGCACAAGACATTGTTGTTACCGTAAAAAAAGAAGGTCATGCTTTTGATTCTAAATTAATTTCTAAAGAAGAATTAAAAGAAAATGTAGCAATAAAAGGAACTGATTTAGCTGTTCGACCTTTGAAAGCTGGCGAGGCATACACCATAAATGACATTTTATTCAATACCAACTCCTTTGCATTGAGTAAAAAAACAGAATTTATTTTGAGACAATTTGCTGATTTTTTGAAAGAAAATCCCACCATTACTATTATGATTCAAGGGCATACAGATGATGTTGGTGATGATTCCAAAAACTTGAAACTTTCAGAGCAACGTGCCCAAGAAGTTAAGAAATACCTAGTTTCATTGGGGATTAAAGATACTCGTTTGAAAGCAAAAGGATTTGGTGAAACTGTTCCAAAGGTAACAAATGATTCAGAATACAACCGTGCCATAAATCGTAGAACTGATTTTATGATTGAAAAATTATAAAAAACGTCATTGTGACACTAAGTTAAAATTTTCACAAAAATATCGCTAAAACGTTTTTTATTGTGAAAAAAGAGCTTATTTTTGTAGAAATTATTAATTTATTTTATGTTTTTTACAGAAGAGCACGAACAATTTAGACAAGGTTTTAGAGACTTTTTGCAAAAAGAAGTTGTACCGCATATTGAAAAATGGGAAAAAGATGGAGCGGTTGAGCGTTTCATTTGGTCAAAAATGGGGGAGATGGGATACTTTGGTATCAATCAAAGTGAAGAATATGGTGGATTAAATTTAGATTTATTTTTCACAGTTATCTTTTTGGAAGAAATGCAACGCATCAATTCTGGTGGATTTGCAGCAAATATGTGGGCTCACGCTTATCTTGCAATGACACATTTGAAAGCTGAGGCTTCTGAAGAAATCAAACAAAAATATTTAACGGCAAGTATTGCTGGGGAAATGATTGGCTGTTTGTGTATTACTGAGCCATTTGGTGGTTCTGATGTTGCTGGAATGAGAACAACAGCAGTAAAAGAGGGAGATTCATACATTATCAATGGTTCAAAAACTTTTATTACCAATGGAGTTTACAGTGATTATTTAATTGTTGCTGCAAAAACAGATCCAACTCAAGGTGGAAGAGGAATCAGCATCTTTTTAGTAGATAGAGATACAGCAGGAATCAGTTCATCTAAATTAGATAAATTAGGATGGAGAGCATCTGACACAGCAGAAATTGCCTTTGACAATGTGAAAATTCCAGCAAGTAACTTGATGGGTGAGGAAGGAAAAGGATTTTTCTACATCATGCAACATTTTGCCTTGGAGAGATTAATTATGGGAATCAATGCTCACGCAAGAGCTGAGTTTGCCATTGAATACACGATGCAGTACATGTCTGAAAGAAAAGCTTTTGGAAAAGAAATTAATCAGTTTCAAGTTTTAAGACATAAAATTGCTCAATCTGCATCAAATGTTGAGATGGTTAAATCATTCAATTACTTGACAACAAAACGATTAAATGATGGTGAATACGTAGTGAAAGAAGCAAGTATGTGTAAACTAAATGCTACTCGTATTGCTGACGAAGTTATTTATGATTGCTTGCAAATGTTAGGAGGTTACGGTTACATGGAAGAGTATCCATTAGCAAGAATGTTCAGAGATAGTCGTTTAGGCCCAATTGGTGGCGGAACTTCCGAAATTTTATGTGAAATTATCGCTAAAATGTTGATTGACCAAAAAGACTATAAACCAGCAACTTAATTTTAGTTATTGAAATATTTGAAAGCTAAGTGGATGATTCGCTTAGCTTTTTTTGTGCATAGTAATTTTTAGTTAATAAATTTTAGTTCTTTTTAAAAAAAATAAAAACTTATTTGTTTAATTTTACATCAAAATAAATCTTAAAATGCTCTTAAAAAAAACACTTTTCTTTTTCATAATTACAATATTTTTTAGTTTAACAGTACAAAAAAATAATCCTTATAAAAATCATAAATCTTTTGAGGAAAAAATTCCATTTTTCTTGTCAAGTGACGAAAATTGGGCGAAAAAGGCGCTTTCAAATTTAACTTTAGAAGAAAAAATTGCGCAATTCTTTATGGTTGCAACTTGGCCGAATAAAAATGAAGAACATCAACTCGAAATTGAAAATCTAATCAAAACGAACAAAATTGGTGGTTTGATTTATTTTCAAGGAGATGAGTCGTCGTTAAAAAAATCCATTCAACGATTTCAAAAAGCTTCAAAAACTCCCTTGTTAATCGGGATTGATGCTGAATGGGGAGCTGCTATGAGACTAAATGAAATGGATCGTTTTCCTTACGCTTACACTATTGGTGCAGCAAATGATACTGCATTGAGTCAAAAAATCGGAGCGATGATGGCGCAAGAATGCCGCGAATTGGGAATTCACATCAATTTTGCTCCTTTGGCAGATGTCAATAGCAATCCTAAAAATCCAGTGATTGGCTTCAGAGCATTTGGTGAAAATTCCCTTCACGTTGCAAATCATGTTGCGGCAAGTGTTCAAGGATTGGAAAAAAATGGAGTTTTGTCATGTATTAAACATTTCCCTGGTCATGGAGATACAGATAAAGATTCGCATTACGAACTTCCAACCGTGAGTCACAGTAAAGAAGAATTTAACTCAAAAGATTTTTTACCATTTCGAGCTGGGATTGGAGCAGGTACATCTTCCGTAATGATTGGACATCTTAATGTTCCAAATTTAGACAATACAGACACTCCTAGTTCTTTATCTAAAATTGTAATTCAAGATTACCTGCAAAAAACATTGAATTTCAAAGGTTTAGTGATTTCTGACGCATTAAACATGAAGGCTGTTTCAGATAAGTATGGCGCGGTAGATGTCGTTGTAAAAGCCTTTCTTGCAGGAAATGACATCTTACTTTTTCCAGAAAATGTAAATGATGCAATCGCGAAAATTGTTGAAAAAGTAAAAGCTGGAGAAATTTCAGAAGAAGAAATTGACAAACGTTGCCTTAAAATTTTGCAAGCAAAAAGCCATGTGAAAAATTTCAAAAGCAAAACAAATTTCACAAAAGAAGAAATTCAATGGGCAAAAAGAGCCGTTTATGAGAAATCGATCACTGTTATAAAAAACTCAAATAACATATTGCCACTTAATAATGCAACTGCAAAAATTGCTTTTGTAAATATTGGTATTAAGACAGCGGCATTTAAAGAAATGGCACGCAAATTTGGTGAATTAGATGCCTTTCACTTTTTCACTTTTGAAGAAGCAAAGGAAAGAATGAAAGATAAATTAGGGAAATATGATGTAATTGTAACTTCCATTCATCCTAAATCTTTATTGGCAAATTCAAACTTTTCAATGCCTGGAAATCCAAATTCTTGGTTTGAAAGTATTCCAACAGAAAAAGAAAGTATTGTTTTTCACTTTGGAAATCCAAACGGATTAAGCGCAATTTCTACTGAAAATATAGACGCATTGGTCTTAGCTTATGAAAACCACAAATTGGCACAAGAATCCGCTGCTCAATTTTTGTTTGGCGCAATCGGAGCGAGAGGAAAAACTCAGTTTACGTTAAATGAAGCTTTTCCATTTCAATCAGGAATCAATGTAAAAGATTCTAAAAGATTAAAATTTTCTCAAGCCGAGGAGTTTGGTATTCAAGCTTCAGAATTTGACAGAATTGATGCAATTGTACAGAAAGGAATGAAAGCAAATGCCTTTCCAGGATGTCAAGTTTTAGTTGCCTTAGAAGGGAAAATTATTTACCAGAAAAATTTTGGAACAATCACCTATGAAGACACAACGAAAGTCAATGAAAATCATGTTTACGATATTGCTTCTGTTAGTAAAATTGTTGGCTCTACAGCGGCATTAATGCGTTTAGAAACATTGAATAAATTCACTTTAAATAGTACCTTAAAAGATTACATTCCTGAGGTAGTTGGAAATTCCAACAAGGCAAACATTATTCTCAAAAACATGATGGCGCACCAAGTTGGATTCACGCCTTGGATTGCATTTTACAAAGAAACAGTTAGAAATGAAAAGTTAGATCCAACGATTTATTCAACCGTAAAAAATGAGAAACATTCCATTCCTGTTGTTAAAGATGTTTGGATTAGAAATGATTATCCTTCAATTATTTACGATCAAATTTTAAGAAGTTCGCTGACAAAAAATCCCAAGTATGAATATTCTGATTTAGGATATTATTTTGTAAAGAAAATCGTAGAAAAGCAAAGTGATTTGAGTTTAGATAATTTTATGTACAGAGAATTTTTTGACCCGATGGGCTTAAAGAATATCCGTTACAATCCCTTATTGTTTTTTGATAAAGAACGAATCGCTCCAACCGAAAACGACATCACATTCAGAGGGAAAGTAGTTCATGGCTTTGTACATGATCCAGGAGCGGCAATGCTCGGTGGAGTAGGAGGACACGCAGGAATTTTCTCCAATTCGATTGATTTAGCTGCAATGATGCAGTTGTTTTTGAACAAAGGAATTTATGCCAATAAAAGATATATCAATGAAAATGTTATTGATGCGTATACAAAAGCTCAGTTAAAGGGAAATCGAAGAGGAGCTGGTTTTGATCGTCCAACGCCAAATGGAAAAGAAGGACCAACATGCAGTTTGGTTTCTCAAGAAAGTTATGGACACTCAGGGTTTACGGGAACTTTTACCTGGGCAGATCCTAAATTTGGAATCAATTATGTTTTTCTATCAAATCGCGTTTATCCAGATGCAACGAATAAAAAAATTCAAGAAATGCATATTAGAAGCGACATTCAAAAAGTAATCTACGAAGTTGTATTAAAAGCGAAAAAGGAGGGAAGGTATAAAGGAAATTTGTAAATTAGATTATTTTAATTGATTGTCCTTATATTTAACAGAAAAATTCAATATACATAAAAAGTAAGATTATTTTTCTTTTTATTCGCACCTTTTATGCTTTTAAAAGTACTCACGAGAATAGTTCATTGGAAAAAAGAACTAAGGATGCACCGAAGTTGAACGAAGACGAACAAAAACAAACATTTTGCTTTTCAAATAATCATGCCGGAGGAGAAAAAGCTAAGCTTTTGAATACCAAACGGAAGAGCAGAGAAAATGTTATTAGACGGATGATTATGATAGCTATCGGAACCGTCGTTAAAATGAATAATTAACTCGTTTTTGGCATGTGTTTTTGTTTAAAAACCATGACGAAAACAATTAAAATTAATAAGTCGGAAAATAAATCGTGATTTCAATTATTTTCTTTCCACACATATCTAAAAACCAAACACAACAGCACAAAAACAAAAGCTAAAAGTGTAATTGGAGGCATGTAAAACGGCCAAGTTTCAAGTTTAAACCAATTTTGAAATCCTAAAGCTAGTGGATGCAAAGAATTTATCAAAACTCCATAAAATCCTAATTTGAGGAACTTTTTTTTATTCTTTACCTTTATTATTGAAAGAGAAACCAAAGCCGCAAGCGTAAAAACAAGTATTGAAAGCAATCCTGTAAGTAAAACCAAATAAAAACTTGAATTATAGCTATTTAATTCATTATAAAACTTTGGAAATCTAATTTGGTTAATCAGAAAAAGATTCAGGAAAATATGAAATATTGCGAAAAAATAAGCTGTAAGTCCCACGAATTTCCTACCAACATAAAATGTATTTAATTTTATTTCTGGCAAAATAGAAAGGGCTGCGAAAACTAAAGCTGACCACGCAATTGCTTTATTGAAAATAAATGGAAATTCTTGCATCGGGACTTCTTTTCCGACATGGTAACGTATGAAAGCATAAAAATAGGTGAAGCAAAAAATAATGCAGATTGGATAAAACTTTTTCATAAAAGCCCTGCATACTTAATTTCCCACAAAAAAAGACCCTTAGCTGGTACAGAATGTTTTGCTGCACCACGATCTTTTTTTTCCATAATATTTTGGACATCAGAAACTTCAATTTTTTCGAGACCAACTTCAATTAGTGTTCCAACAATTGCTCTGACCATATTTCTTAAAAATCGATCGGCGGAAATTTCGAAATAATATGAATATTCGTCGACTTGAATCCAACGAGCGAAATTTATGGTGCAAATGTTTGTTTTTACATCCGTATGTAATTTAGAAAAGGAAGTAAAATCCTGTTTTCCCAACAAAATTTTACAAGCTTGATTCATTTTTTCAAATTGTAATTTAGCAGGGAAATACAAACTAAACTCCTGATTAAAAGGAGATTTATTGTTATTTATGAAGTAGCGGTAAACACGTTCTGTTGCGTCAAATCGTGCATGAAAATCTGATTTGACAAGAATAAGATTGGAAATACGAATATTAAAAGAAAGAATTCTGTTTAATTTAAACAGGAGAGTTTCCTCTGAAAATTTTTCTGCTAAGTCAACATGAAAAATGTAATGATTTGCATGAACCCCAGCA
The DNA here is from genome assembly GCA_044348665.1 of Crocinitomicaceae bacterium. Taxonomy (GTDB): domain Bacteria; phylum Bacteroidota; class Bacteroidia; order Flavobacteriales_D; family Crocinitomicaceae; genus M2408. Next base: position 359 of record JBIKSI010000110.1, on the reverse strand, counting down.
TCTGTGCGCCCGCAACCAACTATAGAAATATTTTCAAGATTGTATAATTTATTAAGCGCTAATTCGATTTCTTCCTGAATTGATTTTCCATTTGGCTGCTTTTGCCAACCTACATAGTCCGTTCCATTGTATTGAATTTCGAAAGCATATCTTTGCATTGTGCAAAATTACACTTATTTATAAAGTATAAAAGGAAAAATAATAGTTTATTTCTCTATGCTTGCACAAAAAAATAAAAAAAAATGTAACCTTGGAATGAAATTTGCGTTAATGCTTGTACGGATCAATTATTAACATCTACAGGTTAATAAATTAGAGGCTCTTTTAGGAGGGCCTTTTTTCATTCCAGTCAAATTTTT
>JBIKSI010000214.1:0-3682 GCA_044348665.1 Crocinitomicaceae bacterium | reverse complement strand
AAAAAAAGACAAAAATTGAAGAAATTATAAAAATTTAGACCAAAATTTTGAAAAAATCAAATCAGAAAATCACAAGTTTTCGTTTTTAATACTTTTGCAACGGTCTTAATCTTTCTTTCGTGAAAAAATACCTCAGAGAAACAGATGAATTGATGATGCAAAACGGAAAAAGTGTTATTTTGAGTCGTGCTAAAAAACAAGAGTTTTTAAGTCTATTTAAAAAGATGTAAATATAATATTCGTTTAAAGCAGTTAAACAATAAATTTCAACAGTTAAACAAGTAGTTTAACTAGTTCAAAAAGTAGGATTCTTTTAAAGAATTGATTTTCTTAAGTTTGTACAATAAACAATCTGATTTTATGACAAATAGCAAAATTACTTTACTTTTTTTACTTACTTTTTTAAATGTAAGCATTAGTTTCGCTCAAATTCCTACAGACAATTTAGTTGGGCATTACAAATTCGATAACGATTTAACTGATTTTTCAGGGAATGGGAACCAAATTACTACTGGTTCTGGAACCTTTGTTGAAGGAAGATTAGGAAATACAAATGGTGCACTTTCATTAAATGGGTCAACAGATTCACTTGTTCTACCAATTACAGAGTTTGCACCAATTACTGGAGATTTTGCAATTAGTTTTTGGTATAAAACAAATTCTCCAAAAGTGATGAATTTATTTTCTTCTAAGCAATTTGCAAGAGATACAACAAACAATTTTGAAGTTCAAGTAAGCAGTAACGATGCCTTTTCACTTGAATTTATTACCCAAAACTATTATACAACTTATGGCTATTGGAATGGAACTGGAGTAAATCAAAATGCTTTTGGCGAGGGAACTGCTGGTGCCTTTACTAAAGGAGAATGGTGTCATTTTGCAATTACTCGAGAAGCTGATACTTTGAGTATTTACAGAAATCACTCATTATCTTATATGGGGATTAATAATTTCTACGGAGGCACACTTGGCGATGCTGTCACATTTGTTTTCAGTGCACAACCATACCTTTTTAAAGGTGTAATTGATGATATGCGATTGTATGACAGAAATTTAACTCAAGCGGAAATTGATTTTTTATGGTTCGAAAACAGACCTTTTGTTTTCCAACAAGTAAAAGCAACAGATGCATACGTTCAAGGTTCAAATGTTTTACTTACGTGGGAATACGATATGTCGCAAATCAGTGATTCAATTTTAGTTGAATCGAGCATTAATGGAGGACCTTTTACTTCAATTGTGCATTCAAATAACTATTGGGAAAGTTTCACCAATTTAGATATGTCATATCCTGCGGGAACGACTATTGAAATAAAAGTATCTGATTTTACGAACCCACTTTTAACAAATTCAACAGGTAAATTAACTGTCAGTCCTTATGATTGGGTTGAAGTACAAGATACAATGCCGTTTGCTGCAAAGGATGGTTCTGGTTTAGTTGTTTTTGATAATAAAATGTGGCTTTTAGGTGGCTGGGATCCTCCATTTCACGATCCTACAAATACGCACAGTCAAGTTTGGAATTCAACTGATGGTGCAAATTGGGATTCAATCACAACTGCACCTTGGCCAGCAAGACACGCGGCTGCTTGGTTGGTAGGAAATGGTGCAATGTGGGTAATTTGTGGAGATCCACAATCAGGTTGTTTAACGGATGTTTGGAAAAGTGAAGATGGAATCAATTGGATACAAACTTGTACTGCAATTCCAGGTTTTGTACCAAGGAGTAACGTAAATTACGCATTTTTAAATGGTAAATTGACACTTTTCGGTGGAGAGCAATGCAGTGGTGATCCACAAAATGACGTATGGACAAGTGTCGATGGCATTACTTGGACACAAGAGCAAGATGCACCTTGGGAAGGAAGAGGAATGCAAATAAATAGCTGCATCGATGGAAGTGGAAATATGTGGATGCTTGGCGGTTCCAATGAAGGGACAAGAAGGTCCTACAACGATGTATGGAAAAGTGCGGATGGAATCAATTGGACTTTGGTAAATGAATCTGCACCTTGGGCTGGAAGATACTGGCACACCGTTTCTTATTTTGATAATAAAATTTGGTTGTTTGCAGGAATGGCAACTGGAACAGAAATGAATGATGTTTGGTATTCAGAAGATGGAATTACTTGGAAGGAGTTAAAGTCTACCACTGGAAATTGGCCAGATGCAACAAGACATGCTCAATCTGGAACAACTTATGATAATGCTGTGTGGTACATGTGTGGTATTAGTACAAATAACTCATGGAAAATCATTAATACCACGAATACAATTGGTTTAAATGAAAAAAATCTTCCACTTTTGAATATTTTTCCAAACCCAACGAATGATAAAATTACCATTTCTTCATTACCTTCTGATAAAAATACAATTCAAATTTTCAATGTTACTGGAGTATTAATGAAAGAAATCAATACTCAAACATCCAATAAAGTAGATATTGATGTAAATAATTTGCCAAAGGGAATCTATTTTGTGAAAATTAAAAATCAAGAACACCAAACAGCGAAATTTGTGAAACAATAATAAATCGATTTTAAAACCAGAAATTGGAGGCTGTCTTTATGATGGCCTTTTGTTTTTTCTGAGAAATATTTTGTATGTTTGTTCAAAACAATTTAATTACATGAAATTTATTTTTTTAGCTTTAATTCTTGCGTCTTTAATTTCTTGTTCCTCATCAGATGATCCAAAAGCGCTCAAGTTTATTGAAAGTGGAAAAGAATACTTGGAAGCTAAGGAATTTTCAAAAGCTTATGTCGCTTTCAGAGAGGCGCAAGATTTGGAGTTGACTGACGAAACTTTGGCTCAAAATCATCGAAACTTGTCAATTTGTTTTAATAATCTAGGTCAATTGGATTCTGCCAAAGTAAATGCTAAAAAATCATTTCAATTTGCAGAGGAATATTCTTATTCCTACCATAATTGCAAGGGTGAATATTTGTTGCTGAATGGAAAATTGAAAGAGGCGGTAGAACAATTTCGATTGGCAAAAAAACGAGATGACAAGCAGGTAGAAGTTTATTATAATTTGGGCAAGATTTATTCTGGTTATTATGATTCTTCCTACATAAATCTTAATTTAGGTATGAAATATACACAAACGGCACTTTCCTTCGAACAAAATACAGCAAATAAAGAATTACTTGCAAATTTGTTGTATCAGATGGAAAATTATGAGTCTGCAGCCCGTTATTATTCTTCCTTAAATGGGGAGTTTCCCAAGGTGAAATCATTTTTATTTAATTATGGGAAATCGCTATTTTCTGCTGGAGTAGAGGAGGAGGGAATGAAAATAATGCAAGAAGCCGCAAAAGGAAATGAAGATTATGAAAAAATAATGCAAGAAATGAGAAAGAAACGAAATATGCAATAAGTTATATTTTTTGATTTCAAGTTCTTTCTGAAAGTTATTAACCTGAGTTCGATTATTCAAACTTTGTCAAAACGCTTTTAAATAGTGGGATACGAGATTTTTTCAGAACGTAATATCGGGATATTTCGGAAGGAAAAAGTGAAGTAGCTTGCTGTTTAAAGGCGAGTTATCAAAAATGCTACTAATAAAAGCACTTGTTTACTATAATAGTCCCAAAATCTTGGACAACTTTTTATCAAAGTTAAGGTGTTTTTAGGACACTTTTTTGTTTTGATAAAAATATTCATTTGGGGTTAGATAATT
>JBIKSI010000109.1:0-12635 GCA_044348665.1 Crocinitomicaceae bacterium | reverse complement strand
ATCATCTATTCTTATTCTGTAGTTTGTTGCTCCTGGAACAGCATAGGTATAAATATACTCATCAATGTAAGGAGTTGTGGTTCCGCATTGGTAATGCCACAAACCTGGTCTGTTGTCAACGTTTAAGTTTAAAGATGCTGTAGCTGTTTTAGAAGAACATCCACCAAGGCCAGTTACTGTCATTGTTAGATTAACGCTATTTCCCCAGTCTGCTTCAACAACCGAATAAGTTGGGGTCACTGTCTCATCATTACCTATAGGAAACCAAACTTCGTCAAATAAACCTGCACCATTTTCAGTCCATTGAATGGTTCCATTTGTTGCTGTTGCGCCTATCACCGTGTGATAATCTCCTACAAAAACATCTACATCTCCAGCTGTTGACGCTGTGGGTAAATTTCTACATCTTCCCACCGAAAAGTTACCAAAACCAGATGCCCCAGTAAAGGAAGCTACCGTTGAGGTAATTGTGCCAGAAATAGTTGGATACGACCATGTAGCATTGTATTTCCCCAAGATATAATTTCCAACTTCACCTAAATCATCATTCAACGCTGATTGATAATTTAGAGTTCCAGAATAGTTCGTAGACGCTAATCCACCACTGGCGGTTAAGGCCCAATAGGCATTTACATTAAATGCAGGATTCATATCAGCGCTCGCTAAATTTGGCTCATCTCCACTAACAGCTAAAACCATTAAGTCTCCTGATGTAAGATTACTAAAAGTATAAGATGTTGGCTGATAATTTGTTGAAAAACCAACTGGAAAATCATAAGAAACAGCTGTCGTATTTATTGCTCTTCGTAAATTGTGATTCACAAAACCACTTGTTCTAACAATGGCATTGGAATTTGCATTTGTTACCAAAACGTTTAGTCCATTCGTTGCCCCATCTATATTTCCACCATTCATGGTTAAAACTCCTCCAATGGTTAAATTATTTGTCGCTAATCTGACAACTGGCGAATTTGTAGAATTGATAGTGAAATTGAATAAACTTACTGGCGAATTCACCAAAAATGTTTGCGCAGCTGGTGTAGATCCATCTCCAATTTGGAAAGTTCCACCTGTAATATTTTTTGCTCCTGCACCAGAAACTAAGTGAATAGAGTTAAATGGTGTTCCGTTGGTATTCGGATTTCTAATAATTATTGTTCCTCCAGAAATACTTACAGGACTTGTGGCTGACATGTGGAAATTACCGACTGTAGCACTTGTATTACCTACGGTTGTTAAATTGATAGTACCTCCAGCTTGAGAAAATGTTCCACCTGTATTTTCAATTCGCCCAGCAATATTAACAGTACCGCCTTGTATATCAAATAAACTTGTACTTGAATTTGAAATTGAATTTCCAGAATTCGTTCCAATATTTGTTGTACCTAAAACATTTTGAAATAAACCATTATTTGTCCAACTAAAATTAGCACTATTTATTGTCCCTCCATTATTAATAAGTCCAGCTGTAGAGGGAATTGTTGCTCCTCCACCAGATGAAAAGGGAGAAATTGTAGATGCACTAGAAAGTCTGAAAGATCCGTTAGTTAAAGTTAAGGGATTTGTTGCATTGTTTAAAGTTATCAGTGAGGTTATATCTAAAATATTTGTATATGCAGTTCCCTTATTTACAATTACGTTAAAAAACCCTGTTGTTGATGTACCACTTACCGTTTGCAAAACATTATTACCATTAAAATTCATTGTATTTGCAGTAGTGTATGTAAATGTGCCATTATTTATGAAATTTCCAGCCAAATTATGTGTCAAAGATGTACCTGTATTAAAAGTCGCTGTATTATTAATCAGTAAATTTCCAGCAATCGTTAAGGTAGTTGTAGCAGATTTTATGGCATTATTAGTTAAGGTCAAATTGCCATAGCTAGGAACAACAGTTTGAGCGGTACCACCAGTTGAACCTGAAGCATTTTTATTGATATTATCAGTAGAACCTGCGCTTGCTCCACCGCCTCCACTGACATCTGTAGCGAGATTTAAGCCGTTACCTCCATTTCCACCATAGTGGCTAAATAATAAAGTTGCACTTGGGTCAATAATATTACCAGTTGTCAAAGCAGTTGCACCAGAACCAAAAGTGTTAATCAATGTCAGTGCAGCGCCTGCACCTATTCCTCTAACTGCTAATTATTTTGTATTTGCGTCAAACCACGAATCTTCTCCATTTTGACCACTGTTTCCCGAACCACCAGCACCAACAAAATAGTTATAGGTTGTTCCGGGGGAAACAGGATAGGTAACTTTTATATAGGCACCACCTGAACCACCACCCCCCATAGAAGGATTTCCATTTGCTCTTTGCCCGCCACCGCCAGCACCCCATAATTCTACCGTTATTGAAGTAATTCCACATGGTGCTGTCCACGAGCCAGCTCCTGTTGCAGTGAATGTTTGAACAGTTTGTGAAAAGCTAAATGACTTAATCAACAGAGTAAAAAACAGAAAGTAGACTATACTGAAAATTTTTATTTTTGGTGAGCTCATATTGAAAAGTTTAAATGCATTAAATTATTGTAAACACACAAATTTACTCAATACAAAGCCAAAAATCAATTAAAAGTTTGTTAATTTTTTTAAAATACCCTTTTCAATTACTATTCAAGCTAGATAAATGAATATTTCTAGTTTTCCTTGTAGCCATAACCGTAACCATATCCATAGCCATATCCATAACCTCGCTTTTCATCTGAACCATTAAGTAGAAAACTTACATTTTCTATCTTCTTTTCGTTCACCAAAATTTTTGGAACACGCAAGTATCTCTTATCTAGATAGTTTGCCCTAACAACATACACAAAGGTATCTGCAAATTGAGTTAACAACAAGGTGTCTGCTACCATTCCAACAGGAGCGGTATCTACAATGATGTAATCAAAATTCGCTCTAGCATAAGAAAATAATTCTTGAATTTTTTCGTTCATTAGCATTTCTGAAGGATTTGGAGGAATAGGTCCACTTGGCAGAACACTGAGGTTTGGGAAATCAGAAATTGGAAAAATCAAATCTTTGATTTGAACACGATCATCAATTAAAAAATTTGTAATTCCTATTTTTTCATCAATATTTAAGTACTTTAATATCTTAGGATTTCTTAAATCCATTTCTATAACCAAAACTTTTTTATTTGACAAGGAATAAGTTACAGCTAAGTTCAATGCTATGAACGATTTACCTTCCTTACTTAATGTTGAGGTCACAAATATGGTTTTCCCGCCTTCTGTATTTTTTGGCAAAAGAAAATTTAAATGTGTTCTTAGCAGCCTAAACGCTTCAGAAATACTAGAATTCTCTTTTAAGCCAGAAATCACCTTTGAACTTGACTTCGTGAATGGAATATCTCCTAAAAATGGAATATTAATTTTTTCCAAATCATTTTTTGTATGTACTTTGGTATCAAAAAGCTCTCTTAAATAGATGAAAATAAAAGGAATTATCAAACCGATAAACAAAGCATAATAAAATAAGGTTCGTTTTTGAGATGAAACCTTGTAAGCACTCCCGTTTGCATCATCTAAAACCTTTGTGTTCGCAATGGTTACAGCTAGTGCAATTGCAGTTTCTTCCCTTTTTTGAAGTAGGTATAAATACAAAGATTCCTTAATTTGTTGTTGTCTTTCAATATTACGATAGTCCTTCTCAAAACCAGGTATTTTAGAAATTTTTGAATTATTTTCATAATCCTTTTTGTTTAATGCTTTTAATCTGTAAACAAGTGGAACTTTTAGGTTATCTAAACTTTCTTTTATGCTTTTTTGAAGCGTTGTTAATTGCTCTTCTATATTTATTACGACTGGATTTTTGTTACTGGCAGTTTTTAGTAAACGATTCTTCTCTATCACTAATTGATTATACTGCCCCGTTAGTGAGGCTATTGTTGCATCTTCAATCCCAATATTTGAAGGGATAAATGCCTTTTCAGAACCCATTGAAACAACGTAATCCAGCATGTAATCTACAAGACTTAATTGTGTATTGACATTAATTATTTCTTGTTCAGTGTAAGACTCTGATTGAATTGTTATTTCTGCTTCAGAGGGAATATTCACCAATTTATTTTTTGATTTAAATTTTTCCACATCGTTTTCAACAACTGATAATTCTTTAGAGATCAAATTCATTCTTTCATTGATGAAATCTGAAGTGTTTTTGGTAACCAGGTTTTTATCCTCTATGGCATCAAGATTATGCTGCTTAATCAATGAATTGATAATATCCACAGCCTTTTCAGGGACATTGTCGCGTATACTTAATTGAATGACGTTTGCATTTGTACTCATACTTTCCACCTTCAACATTCCTAGGTATTTTCCCACAGTTTGATCTAATGTCGAAACAACTACCTTAATGATAGAACCAATCCAAGATTTTCGATTCATTTCCGCGGGCGTAAAAACAAATTTACCATATTTGGTCGTTACTTTTTTTCCAAATTCAAATTTCCCAATTAGTTTTTCTTGTAAATCATATATTTCATACTCCGAGAAAGAAACAATTTTCACGAAAAATTCAGAAAATGAATCATCACGCCAACCGTCGTTTTCGTTAGCATTAAAAACTAGCGGTTGAGCCGAGTAATGTTCTTTGGATATAGGTCCATTTTCAGTAAAGTACTGAACTCGCAAATTTAAATCCTTTACGACCTTTTCCATTAATCGTTTAGTCTTTAATATTTCAATTTCATTTTGAACGTTATTTTTTGCTTGCAATAAATCCAAATCTGCAAAAGCGGACAATTCTGATAAAGAACCTTGCGACTCATTGTCTTTTATTAAAATTCGAGCATTCGCTTCATACATAGAGACTTTATACAAAGACATTACGTAAGCAACTGAAAGGCAAATTGTTATTGAAATTAAAAATAATTTCCAATACACTTTATATTTATCAAAAGTATCTCTGAAAGTAGTCTGACTCTCAAATTGTTCGAAAATATCTTCGGTTTTTTCCATATATTAATTTGAAAAAAGTAAAATTAATGTTGTTAAAATTGAAATAGAAGACAAAACTATATTTGCATAAGACCTAAGAAATACAGAAGATGAAACAGCGGTATTTGGTTGCACATATATTACATCATTTTGCCTCAAGTAATAGCCTTCCATTTCATGAATGTTTTTTGACGTTAAATCTAATTTTATTTCTCTTCTTTTTCCATTTTCATTCCTAATAATTAGAATATTTTTTCGTTTAGCAGTAAAACTTAAATCTCCAGCACCTCCAATCGCTTCTAGAATTGTTACTTGTTCCCTGTTTAAAACATAATTATTTGGAGACCTTACATCTCCCAAAACTGTATATGAAAAATTAACAATTCTAATATTGATTTGTGAATCTGAAACATAGCTGTTAATTTTTGATTTTATCAACTCAATAGCCTGAGTTCGAGAAAGTCCAACTAATTTAATTTTTCCAATTAATGGGAAATCAATTTCACCATTTTGGTCAATAATATAGGTGTTATTATCAATACCTATTCCACTATTGTCATAATTCCTAGTGTCAGAATTTTGAAGGTTAAAATTAAATGGTTTAACTGCTTCAATATCGCTTGAAGTAACCTGAATATTCAATTTATCATTCACTTGATATATGGGGGAATAATAATAAGGAGAGAGTGAATCTAATGTTTTTCCTTCTGTATTATTGAAATATACGATACGTTTATTGTTCCCACAAGAATTAAGTAATAGTGTTATAAACATTAAAGAAAAAGCAGTTTTGAAAAATTTTATCCTCACTTTGAAAACAATTTAAAATAATTGTCAAAAGTAATAATAAAAAAGGATAAAAAAAAACCGCCAGAAAATCTGACGGTTTAACCAACTATTTTTACGCAATTAAGCGTTGATATTCATGCTATCTAGAACAACCATTACATCTTTTACCGCTTTAGCAGATTCCTCTAATAAAGCTTTTTCATCATCGTTTAATTGTAATTCGATAATTTTTTCGATACCATTTTTCCCTAAAACTACAGGAACTCCTAAATAGATATCTTTCATTCCGTATTCACCATCTAACCAAGCACAAACTGGGAAGATACGTTTTTGATCACGTACAATTGCTTCTACCATTTGAGCAGCAGCAGCACCTGGAGCATACCAAGCAGAAGTACCTAATAATTTTACGATTTCACCTCCACCAAACTTAGTTCTTTCGATGATTTCGTTTAATTTTTCTTCTGAAATTAATTCTGTTACTGGAATACCAGAAACAGTAGTATATCTTGGAAGTGGAACCATTGTATCTCCATGTCCACCCATTAATACCGCTTGAATATCTTTTGGAGAAACGCCTAATTCAGTTGCTAAAAATGCACGGTAACGAGCAGTATCCAATACACCAGCCATTCCAAATACTTTTTTAGAATCAACTTTTGCGTTTAAATATGCACAATAAGTCATTACATCTAATGGATTAGAAACAATAATTAAAATTGCATCTGGAGAATGTTTGATGATATTTTCAGTAACTGTTTTTACGATTCCTGCATTGGTAGCGATCAAATCGTCACGAGACATTCCCGGTTTTCTTGGTAAACCTGAAGTAATTACTACTACATCAGAACCCGCAGTTTTTGAATAATCATTTGTAGAACCAGTTGTTCTAGAATCATACAAATTGATTGGCGAAGTCTGCCAAATATCCAATGCCTTTCCTTCAGCAAATCCTTCTTTAATGTCAAGCAAAACGATTTCGTTTGCAATTTCTCTGCTCGCTAAAACGTCTGCACATGTTGCTCCAACGTTTCCTGCACCTACTACGGTTACTTTCATTTTTAGTTTATTTCAAATTTGGGCATAAATTTACATCTAATTACTGAATTGAGGGCGAAAAATCTATTTTTTTTTTAATTTTAGAGTTCTTTAAACGAAAACAAGCAACCAATAAACAAAACTCACGTTAGTAAAAAAGATAAAGTGGATAAAAAAGAGAAAATTATTTCAATTATTGAGGGCTGTGCAAGAAATGATCGCAATGCCCAAGAAAAATTGTTTCAACTTTATTACGGAAAGATGTTATTTGTTTGTTTGAGGTATTCAATTGACAGAGATTCAGCACAAGAAATGACGCAAGAGGGATTTATAAAAGTCTTTGAAAAAATAAATTCATTTGACTTAACTGGTTCTTTTGACGCTTGGATTAAACGAGTAATGATAAACACCTGTATTGATTTTATTAGAAAAAATAAAAAACATGATTTTGTAGAGTTACATGAAAATTACAAGTCAACAGAGGATGAAAGTGAAGAGGATTTCGAATTAGAATATGAATTTCAGCGGGACATTGCTCTTGAGAGTATCCAAGAATTATCTCCAGCATATAAAATGGTTTTTAACCTGTTTTATATTGAAGAATATACACACCGCGAAATTGCTGAGAAAATTGGAATAAGTGAAGGAACTTCAAAATCAAACTTGGCAAAAGCAAAATTGAAATTGAAGGAAATTATTAATAAAAAATTAAAACAAATACATTAAAACGAAGTCATGAGTTTTAAAGATTTTAAAAAAAGTTTGCAAGAAGGAGAAGAAGCTTACGATCCAGCAGCTTGGGAAAGACTTTCTCAAAAATTGGATATCGTTCTTCCTCAAACAAAAAACAACTTTTGGAAGCTAAAAATTGCTTCAAGCATATTGTTATCTGTAAGTTTGATTACTGGTGTGATTTTCTATCTTCAAAAAGAAACACCTATTAAAAACAAAATTAACATTTCTGAAAAAGAACAACAAGAAATAGAAACTATTAAAGAAAAAATAAAAGGAAACAAATCAAAATCAACCGCAATATTAACTGAAAATCAAAATACTGATGAAAATTCGATAGAAATTTATTCTGAGACAGCCATAAAAACTGAGGAAGTAAAAACTAATCCAAACGAAGAAAATAAAATTGAAGAAATTTCTCCTGAGATTAAACCAAACTCAAAAAATCCGTTTATTCTTCCAAAAATAAAGTCAAAATACTGTTTAAATGACGAAATTGAGATTTATAATTCCAATTCTCAAAAGCTTTATGTTCTTAATGAAAATGAAGAATTTTTGGCAATAATTCCTGGTTTAGAAAAGAGAAAAATTGAATTTAAGGAAAAAGGTGAACTATTTTTCAAATACCCTATATACGACGATCAAAAATCAGAATTAAGTTTAAAGAAAGTTGCTGAGGTTCATTCAATTAAAAAAATAGATTTTGATTTCAATCCTGAATTAATTTACGATAAAGGCTTGCCATACATCGAATTAGAAAGTAAATATTTTGATGAAAACACAAATTGGTCTTCAGACAAAGGTTCCATTCAAAAGCAAGCAAAAAAAACTAAATTACTTGTTTTTAACAAAGGGAATTATTTAGTAAATTTAACTCAAATGGATGAGAACCAATGTGTTTCCAAAAAATCTGAACTCATTAAAATTGAGGAATCCTATAATCTTTTGGCACCAAATGCCTTTATTCCAAAAGATTTAGACCCAAGAAACAATCGCTTTATGCCTGTAGCACTTCAAAAACGAGACGTTCAGTTCGAATTGATTATTATTGACCCAAAAAGCGGAAGAATTGTTTTTAAGTCAACATCAGCAGACAATTCTTGGGATGGAAACGACATCAACACTGGGGAAATGGTCGCAGTTAATAAATCCTTTATCTGGAAAGTTAGTTTAAAAAATCCAGAACAAGGCGAAAAATCAGAATACAAGGGAACTATTGTTAGACTTTAGGAGGGTTGGATGTTAGGACTTTGGGATATTAGGATTTTAAGACGAAAGATTTTAGACATTAGACCAGAGACAATAGACTCAAGACAAAAGATTTTAAGTTTTAATCTATTTCAAATAGTAGACAAAATGATTTTATTTCGTTGGATTTCTAAGCGCTTTTCGATTTCCAATTTTTTCAATACACGAGAAATTACCACACGTGAAGAGTGTAAATCTTCCGCAATTTGTTGGTGTGTATTCGATAACTCCAAACTTCCAAGAACTTTTGCTTTATCATTTAGGTATTTCATCACACGATCTTCCATGTTGAAAAATGCCAAAGCGTCAATTGCATCCAACATTTCAGTAAATTTTGCTTCGTAACTGGAAAAGATAAAATTTCTCCAACTTTCATATTTACCAAGCCATTCTGAAGATTTTCCCATAGGAATAAAGAGCAAAGTTGAGTCTTCCTCTGCAACTGCTTTGATTTTACTTTTCTTTTTACCCAAGCAACAAGAAAGCGTCATCGTGCACGTATCACCTGATTCCAAGTAGTAAAGCAATAATTCCTCCCCATTTTGATCTTCTCGAATCACCTTAATCGCCCCTTCTATAATAAATGGAATGAAATTTATCGCCTCTCCCATTTCCAAAATAATATCACCTTCCCGAAACTTTCGAATTGTTTTTGACTTATTAATATCTTCAATTAATTCTTTTTCAAATAAATAAGAAAATTCTTGTACAAATTCCATGCTTCTTTTTTTTTCTGTAAAAATATACATATCAATCAGTAAAAAATACATTTTAAAGAAAAATAGAAAATAAAAATTTGTTATTCCAGAAAAATAACTTAATTTTATGATGCTAAAACAAAACTATAATGAAAAAAAGCTTCCTTTTAATAATTTCAATTTTAACTTTAAATTTTATTTATTCCCAAAATTTTAAGTTAAGTAAAAATTCAATTTCTACCCAAATTGTTGTTGATTTTTCTCATGAAATTTCACCTTTTCAATACACAAACATTAATGGTTATGATTTTGTAGATTTCAATAAAACGCATAAAATCACAAGCTTACAAAAAGGAAAACCATGTTTACCACGCTTTGGAGAAAGCATCTTACTTCCTGCTACAGGAAAAAGTAGCTATGAAATTACTTTTGAATCAATTGAAATTTTCGAAAATATTGAGGTTGCTCCTTCCAAAGGAAATCTAAAAAGAAATGTTAATCCTGCGGAAATTCCATTTGAATTTGGTGAAACTTATTCGAAAAACGAGTTTTATCCGCAAGAAATTGTGACATTAAACAAAGCATTTAACTTGCGATCTTTGCGTGGACAGGTGATAAGTGTTTGTCCATTTCAATATAATCCTGTTACAAAAACGTTAAAGGTTTACAAAGGTCTTCAAATTGTTGTACACCTTGACCAAAATCAAATTGGCGAAAATGAATTAAATATTGCAAAAACTCAAAAAGATGAGCATTTTTACCAGTCTATGTTTTTAAACTCAAAGAAGTCAGATGAAAACACATTGAAATACACACAAATTGAGGAGGAAGGAGAATTGTTAATCATTGCGTCAGAAGAATACGAGGATTCAATTACTGATTTAATCAAATGGAAACATTCCAAAGGAATTAAAACGCATTTAAAATTTACAAGTGAATTTGGCAGTACAAGTGACGAAATCAAAAACAGTATTAGTGATTTTTACGATGCAAATCCAAATTTAAAATTCGTTTTACTAGTGGGAGATAACCAACAAATACCAGCTTATTCTTACGGAACTTCTTGGGACAATGAAGCATTAATTAGCGATTCTTATTATGGACAATTAACTGGAAATGATTATTATCCTGAACTTTTAGTTGGACGTTTTTCGGGCACAAGCTCACAAGTTGCAACCATGGTAAAAAGAACCTTGGAATACGAGAAAAATCCTGCTGCAGGAGATTGGATGACAAAGGCAATTGGTCTTGGTTCTAGTGAAGGTGCTGGATATGGCGATGATGATCAAGCTGATTGGCAACATTTAAGAGCCATCCGAACTCAATTACTAGATTATGGTTACACCCAAGTTCATGAATTTTATGATGGTTCAAGGGGACAAGAAGACGCAAGTGGAAATCCAAATTCAGCCTTGATTTCTCCTGCCGTAAACGATGGAGTTGGCTTATTCAATTATACAGGACATGGAGCTTTAAACACATGCATTACGGGAAATTATTCTTCTACCAATATCAATGCTGGAACAAATAATGGTAAATATCCTTTTGTAATCTCTGTTGCTTGTAATAATGGAACATTTACTGCTGGAACTTGTATTTCTGAAACTTGGTTAAGAGCCACTGAAAACAACACGCCAAGCGGAGCAATCGCAGCTTGCGGTTCTTCCATTTTAATGGCTTGGGCTCCACCAATGCAAACGCAGGATGAAATGACCAATTTAATAGTGGAAAGTAATTCTGCAAATAAAGTAACAAGTTTGGGAGCCTTATTTTACAACGCACAATTAAGTATGTTGGAAAATTATCCTGATGATGGAATCGAAGTGATGCAAACTTGGGTTTTATTTGGTGATCCTAGCACTGAATTCAGAACTAAAACAACTCAAAACTTAAACGTTCAGCACCTTACCTCTATCAATGCAAACCAAGAAATAACAGTTGAATTTACCTCTTCTAACGAAGGCGCATTAATTGCCCTTACGCAAGATTCAATTTTTATTGGTTCAGCAAAAATTACCAATGGAAATGCGAGTATTGTGATTCCAGCTTCAAGTGCATTTGCCCCAATAAGCGTAGTGGGAACTTTACAAAATTTCAAACCTTATGAAGGAGAAATTACAATTTTACACCCTGCTAGTTTGGAAACAATTCATGCGACCAAATTCAAATTGTACCCGAATCCAGTTAAGGACAATTTCACCGTTGAAAGTTCAATAAACAATTATGAAATTAGTTTATATACTGTAGGTGGTCAAAAAGTGATGCAAGAAGAAATCAATGGAATGAACACAAAATCAATCAATTGTGAAAATCTTCCAAATGGAGTTTATTTCTTAAATTTAAGACACCAGGCAGGAATTGAAATAATTAAAATTATTATAGAAGAATAGTTTATTTGAATTGATACTGTTCCAAACGAAAACTTGGGTTTATTTTTTTGCAAGTTTTCGAATGGTTTGATTTTTTGTTTGAGTTGAAAAATGGATTTATCACATCCTTAAAAATAGATTATTCGATTTCATCCAAATCTTCCCAAGTTAAAATCTTTGTGTCAAATTGTATTCGCTTGTCTGTTCCAGCATAAATAATACTTTTTTCTACTTTATATGAAGTCGCTAACTTTTCAATTTTGGAAAGATTCTTAAAAAAATCTTGCTTGATTGTCTGCGCTGATTTGATTTCAATTAGGTCCAAATTCATCCCTTTATCAATCAATAAATCGATTTCGTTGCCTGTATTGTCTCTCCAGAAATAATGTCTTAAACTTTTTCCATTATTCCACCTTTGTTTTATCAATTCTGTGATGATGTAATTTTCAAAAATAGCACCCTTTATGAAATGAATATCTAAATCCGATGCTTTATTTATTCCCAATAAATGGCACACCAAACCAGTATCGTAAAAGTATATTTTTGGTGTTTTCACAATTCGTTTATTGAAGTTTACGTGCCAAGGTTGCAAACGATAAAGTATAAAACTAGTTTCCAATAAGTGTAACCAATTTTGTATTGTTTTGTGATCGACACCTAATTCATTGCCAATTGAACTTGCATTAAACAATTGACCAACTCGTGCGGCACAAATTTTAATAAAAGAAATAAAATTTGGCAAATCTTTGATATTAAAAATACTTCGCACATCTCTTTCAATGTAAGTTTGGATATAGGAAGGAAAATAATCTTCT
>JBIKSI010000236.1:0-2955 GCA_044348665.1 Crocinitomicaceae bacterium | reverse complement strand
AATGCTAATGAGACCTGCCGCTATACCACTTATACTTGTCGAAAAATTTCCTTGACCACAATTATTGTTGTTTTGTGCTGAATTGAAACCGGCATAAATCACCTCAGTTATATTCCCTACGAATGGCCCTGTGAATGTAACTTGAACAGGCTCGTACGTGCAAATTCCAACTATTAGATTTGGAATATTCTGATCGACGTTAATTGTGACGATACCTCCATCATAATTTGAGTATATAATTAAATTTCCTGCTGGATTACATATTGTTTGGCTAAAAACACGTGAAGCACAATTGAGGGATAAGAATAGTGCTAAGGAATAAAAACAGTAACGAAGCATATTTCTAAAATCAAAACATTTTGAATTTGATAGGCTGTAATTTAAATAGTTATGTTTACTTTCCATTAATTGGACTTTTATCACTTTGTTAACAAATTTACAGAAAAATAGTTTTAAATCCTATTTTAATTAATTGTCACCCCTCTAATCCAAGAATCTCAAGCTAATGCAAAATTAGAATCACGATTAAATGCTGAAGTATTGATTTTCAATAGACTGAAAAATAAAGTTGTAGAATTACAAGATCTTGAAATATTCCTATATTTTTTGGACTGGACTAAATAAAGTTAAATCCGTTTGAGCGGGAATACGAATTAGAGATGTTAATTTTACTGGAAATTAAATCTAAACTTAGCAAGTTAATCCATGTAATTATATTGATGACAATTAAAATTTACAAACTGTAAAATACATTTTATACACGAAAAAAAGAGCTCACTTAAAAAGTGAACTCCTTTCCCAAAACCAATTTAACCTTTAAAGCCTTCTAAGTTTATTTAAACGACCTAAATACACTTGCAAGTAGAACCTTTTTGTTCTTTCATTTAAAAAAGAATGATTGATCAACTCTTTTACCTCATCTTCTTTTGAAGTCAATGTGCTCATTATTTTATCAACTTGAGAATGAGGGATACCTGCTAAACTTCCTAAGAGATAAAAACGTGCTTTGATTTTACCTTTTGCATCTCTTTTTGGCAATAAACCGTCATCCAAGGCAAAATCTTTGTCGTTGATGTGGATTTTGCTATTCAATAAATCGTATGCTGGACTAAGTTTAAAATCTCCAAGTTCGGTCTCGACTAGTGAAAAGTTTTTATAATGAGCATCACCATTAGCAATCAAATAATTGAATAAAATCAACTTAAAAAGTTTTGGTGCTTCGATAGCATACGCTGGAACGTATTTTTCGAGCAATGTAAACAACTCCAAATAATTCCCTAAGTATTTGTAATTATCACCGTGGGTGTATGGAGTCATTCCAGCCAAAGAGGCAAAATCTTCTTGTGCCCACTTGCTGCCATCATCTCTCACATCAAAACGTTTTGTGATGTAAGCTGGATCTCCATTTTTAAAAAATATCAAGGCATTTTCAGCAGTTTCAATCCCGAATACTTGCCGTGCAATTTGCATAGTTAAATGCTCATTTGCTGGCATTTGATCATTGTTTTTTCCTGAATTGGGAATTGGCTTAAGGATATATTGTCCTTGTTCTCCATCCCGAACCAAACGAAGTTTATTTTTTTCAAGCAGCACTGAAAATTTCTCTTGAACTCCTGAAATGGAGATGGAATTGCGGTTTTCGTTAAATAATTTTGTTGTGCTTCGACTACTTAAAGGTGATTCATAAGGCAAAATACAATCCACACTTCGTCCGTTAAAGATCCGATTTAACGAATTTTTACTATATTTCCCTCGTGGTTCTTCCACCAAAGAAGCTGGACAATATGTGATTTCTTTGTAAGTCATTCTTATTTCTTTTTCTCAATTCTAACAGCACCTATAGTATCGTTTGAGGCGCTTTTGAGCAACAATCCAAAATGATCTGATTTATCGATTCTTTTGTGAAAGCAGATGTTGTCTTTATTTACTCCTTCGGGCAACATATTGTAAAAGAAGGGAAACAAAAATTCAGATCGATACACTTCACTTCTTTTTGGCAAGGTTAAGCTGATTGCTGGCTTATCTTTATGAGCTAACCATACAGAAGTGTATACAAATTCAAAGGAACCGTCGCTAAGTTGAATTAACTCAGCGGCTTCTTCATCTTTGTAATAAACAATTGCTTTTCTCATTATTTATTGTGCTTTGCTTTTAACTCAAAGGTAAGTTCCAACCCCAGTGTATCTGCCAATTTCGAAATGATTTTTAGTGTTGGATTACCTTTGCCACTTTCGAATTGCTTCAATGTGCGCAAACCTACACCAGACAACTCTGCAAGTGTTTCTTGTGTTACTTGCAGCATTTCACGCCGTTGTTTTACTTGCTGTACTAATTTCTCAAAGTGCGTCATACTGCTCTTTTTTGATACAAAGATACAACTTTTTTATGAAATTACACTAAATAGTGCCATAAATTACACTATTTTATTCCATTTTAACATTTTTTATCATTTTATAATCAAAAAGTGTATTATAAAGCACTTTTAAACAATAAACTAATAGGGGATTATTTATTACAACTTATGGAAACATTCTCAAAAAGGATTAATCTAGCTTAGTGGAGTTACCATTTATCTGAATAGTTTCAACAATTTATAGGCCAGTTGAGCGGGTGGCTTCTGAAGCGGTTCAAATCCAGCTGAGTTAAGTGAAAATTATTTCTCTGAATTAATAGATTTTTCGATTTGCGAATAAATTTCAATCAAGTCATTTTTTCGAGGATTCTCTGAATGTATCAAAAATGAAGTGAAAATTAATTGTTTACTATTCTCAAATTCAAAACTCAATATATTATCTATCTTCAAAATAAATTTATTCGTTTCACTTTGTGCATACCATCTCTGAAAGGCATTAAATCGCTTGATTTCTTTTTTATCATTATCTGAACAAACATATAATATTGAATTATTATTGTTCTTAAAAAAGCAAAGAATAATTTCACTAATTGTTTTAGATA
>JBIKSI010000108.1:0-12731 GCA_044348665.1 Crocinitomicaceae bacterium | reverse complement strand
TGGCAAGGATTATCCGCGCAAGCAATCACATGGACAAATTTACCAAGTGCATCAGGGCAATATACCATTCAATATTCAACAAATAGCGGAATTTCTTGGTCTACTATCGTTTCAAATATTACAGGAAACAGCTACAATTGGACTGTACCAAATAATCCAGGAACAACTTACCTAATCAGAGTCTTGGATTACGTCAATACCTGTAAATTTGATGATTCAGATGCTGAATTCACAGTAACTCCTGCACAACCAATTTTACTTTCTCCAAATGGAGGAGAAGTATGGTATTCTGGAACTAGTAAACAAATTCTGTGGGATGAAGCAACTTTTTACTCTAATGTAAGATTAGATTATTCTTCAGATAATGGTGTAACCTGGACTTTAATCGCCAATAATGTGAGTAATTATGGTTATTATAATTGGACAGTTCCAAATTTAAGTTCGGAAAATTGTTTGATTAAAGCAAGTAATACTTCAAACGTTGGTGTAAACGATGTAAGTAACACTGTCTTTACCATAAAACCTGCAGTAACGATTCTAACTCCTAATGGTGATAATGGAAATACTATTTGGGGTGGATGTACCGTCACATCAATTACTGTTGATCGCTCACCAGCATGGAATACTTATAAAATAGAATATTCCATAAATAATGGTTCAACTTGGAATACTATTACCACTAATTGGAGTACTTCTGCAAATCCAGCAACATACAATTGGAATATGCCCAATGCGAGCACAACTTCTGCTTTAGTTCGCGTTACACCTACAAGTGCAACAAGTTTTTTTGATGTGAGTGATTCTGTTTTCAGTATCAAAAAACCTGTAACAATTATTCAACCGAATTTTGGTGGAATTATGGAAGTAGGAACTTCCTATGATATCATTTGGGAATCAGATGGAATCTCGAATATTTATGATATTTTTTATTCTGCCAATGGAGGAAGTACTTGGTCAACTATCGTTATGGGATACAATACTTCTACAAATACCTATCCATGGACAATTCCAAATACTCCATCTGCAAACAGCTTAATTCGGGTTAGAGATAATATCAATAATTGTAAAGAAGATACAAGTGATATGTTTTTTACAATCAGTACTGTACCTCCATCAATTACCTTGTTGACTCCAAATGGGAATGACACAATTTCTGGATGTGAAGATTATTTAATTTCTTGGTCTGAAATTTCACCAATTGGAACTTACGACCTAGATTATTCAATAAATAATGGATCTAGTTGGACAAATATTATCTCAAATTATGCAAGTACAAATTTATCCTACAATTGGGTAGTTCCTAATATAAATACCGAAAATTTACTTGTTCGAGTTAAATCGTCCGCAAACTCCTCGGTTTATGATTGGAGTAATGCGCTTGTAACTATTGGACAAAAAAGATTAAATATTACGCAAGCTGATACAACTCTTTGTTCGAATATTCCATTACAACTTAACGTAACTGGTGGAAATGTTTACACTTGGAGTCCTGCGACAGATTTAACATGTACAGATTGTCCTAATCCAATTGTAAGTGCGGGAGAAACTAGAGATTATGTTGTTGAATCGGATAATGGAATTTGTACTTTATATGACACAATTCATATTACAGTTGCAGGAAATAGTGCAATTGTTGCAAGCGTGGCAATAAACTCATCAGTTTCAGGAGATAGTATTTGTGCTGGAGAAGCAGTTACATTTACAGCAACGCCAAACAATGAAGGTACTAGTCCAATTTATCAATGGAAAGTTAATGGAACAAATGTTGGATCAAATAGTAATACTTATACAAGTTTTAATCTTACTGATTTAAATTTGGTAAGTGTTGAAATGATTTCGAACTTACCTTGTGTTACTGGAAGTCCAGCAACTTCAAATGTAATAACGATGCATGTTTCAAGCCCAATTACGCCTTTAGTAAATTTTAGCAGTGTACCTGGAAATACTGTTTGTGCGGGAACAGCAATTGACTTTACTGCAAACCCAATCAACGGTGGCCCAAGTCCAATCTATCAGTGGAAAGTGAATGGAATTAATGTTGGAACAAATAGCTCGACTTTTAATTTGAACAATCCGATACATGGTGATCAAGTTCAAGTAGCAATGACATCAAATGCATCTTGTTTAGCAACATCAATTGCAACTTCAATTAGTCAAACTTTAACGGTTAATTCTATTCCTGCTCAAGCAAACTTAATCAGTGGAGAAACGTTGATTTGTCCTTCAACAACAAATACTTATTCAATTGGCACAGTTTCAGGTGCAACTTCATACACTTGGAATTTACCACTTGGCTGGAGTGGAATTAGCACTACAAATAGTATTCTTGTAACTAGTGGTCTTTCAGATGGAGAAATTAGCGTGATTGCAAATAATGTGTGCGGAAGTTCACCTGCTCAAACTTTGAATGTTACAATAAATAGTATTCCAAGTCAACCTGCATCTATTTCGGGAATGGATACCGTTTGTTATAGCTCTAGTCAAACTTATAGTATTGCTGCTGTTCCTGGAGCATCCTCATACACATGGACTTTACCTTCTGGATGGGTGGGAACAAGTAGTACGAATAGTATAACGGCACTTGCTGGATTGTCGGGAACAATTAGCGTTAGAGCAAACAATGACTGTGGTTCATCACTTGATCAAAGTTTTGATGTATTCGTTAAACCTCTTCCTTCTCAAGCAGTTGAAATAATTGGATCGAATGAAGTTTGTTTCGGTTCAAATCAAACTTATTCCATTGATGCAATTGTTGGTGCAAGTTCCTATACTTGGACTTTACCTTCTGGTTGGAGTGGGACTAGCACATCTAATTCAATAAATACAATAATTGGACAAACTGGTGGAATAATTTCTGTTGTTGCAACTAATGCGTGCGGAAATTCAAATGCACAAACTTTAACAGTTGTTGTAAATACGGTACCATCTCAAATTGTTTCAATTACTGGATCAAATTCAGTATGTGAAGGTACAGAAGAAATTTATAGTGTTGAAAATGTATCTGGAGTGACATCCCACACTTGGACTTTCCCTTCAACGTGGAGTGGAACGAGTACCACAAATAGTATTGCATTAACTCCCGGGAATTTGGCTGGTGATATTTCAGTTATTGCGAACAATTCATGTGGAAGCTCAGTTGCACAAAATTTAAGTGTGGTAACTAATTCAATTCCTGAACAACCAACATCTATTGTCGGTTTAGTTGAAATTTGTGAAGGATCAAGCCAAAACTACAGTGTTGATGTCGTTTCCAATGCCGATTCATATACATGGACATTACCAAATGGTTGGATAGGAAATAGTACAACGAATAGCATAACAACTACTGCCATGACTTCAGGTATAATTTCAGTAACTGCAAATAATAATTGCGGAAGTTCAATGGCTCAAACAATTGATGTTGTGGTTAATACCGTTCCTGCTCAGCCAAGTATTATTTCAGGAATTGCAAATACATGTCTTGGTTCAGAAAATACTTATTCTGTTACAAATGATTTATTAGCAAGTTCTTACACTTGGACTTTACCTTCAGGATGGATTGAAACGAGCGCAACAAATAGTATTACAACAACAGCAAATAATTCAGGAACAATTTCTGTTTTTGCAAACAATTCTTGTGGAAGTTCATTAGCTCAAAACTTAAATGTAACAGTGAATGAAACACCAACACTTGCAGCTGTAATTTCTGGACCAACGACTGCGTGTTCCGCTTCCAGTCAAGTTTATTCAGTTGCAAGTGTACCGGGAGCAACTTCTTACTCATGGATATTGCCTTCAGGATGGAGTGGAACTAGTTCAACAAATAACATCACAGCGACTGTTGGAAATGCAGGTACAATTTCTGTATTTGCAAGTAATGCCTGCGGAAGTTCATCAACAATCACTTTAGATGTTACGGTGAGTTCAGTGCCAACGCAACCAGCAACGATTATGGGTGCTACTCCAGTTTGTTCGGGTTCTTCTCAAATGTATTCAATTCCATTTGTTTCTGGAGCAATGTCATATACATGGACATTACCTTCTGGTTGGAGTGGAACTAGTACCATAAATTCAATCAATACAACGGTTGGAAATTCAGGGAATATAACTGTTAGAGCAAATAATTCTTGTGGAAGTTCAGCACTAAGAACTTTAAATGTAAGCGTGAATACAGTTCCTTCGCAACCAGCAACTATTTCTGGTTTGTCAAGTGTTTGTGAAGGATCTTCTCAAGTGTATTCTGTTTCAACTGTTTCAGGTGCGAACTCTTACACATGGACTTTGCCTTCAGGATGGAACGGAACAAGTGCGACAAATTCTATTAATACAAACGTTGGGAGTTCAGGAGTTTTAAGTGTTAAGGCAAATAATTCTTGCGGAAGTTCAGCATTAAGAACTTTAAATGTAGTTGTAAATAGTTTACCAAATGTTACTGTGACATTGACTGAAAACACCTTGAGTGTTGTTCCCACAACAGGAGCAACTTATCAATGGCTTAATTGTGATAACTCATTTTTGCCAATAAGTGGAGCTACGACTCAAACTTTCGCAGCTACGTCGAATGGAAATTATGCTGTAAAAGTGAGTAAAAGTGGATGTGCTGATACAAGTGTATGTACTGAGATTTCTACCGTGAGCATTGAAAGTTTGGTTCAAGAGAAATTTAAAGTATATCCGAATCCAACAGACGGAAATTTTGTAGTCGATTTTGGTGAATTAATTTCAAATGCAAGCATTACCGTTTTTGATGGAAAAGGAAGCATTGTTTATGAAATGAATCAAATAAATGAAAGTATTATTCCAATTCAATTGGATGTGCCTGTTGGAATGTATTTTGTTAAACTTGATTCAATGCATGAATCTAAAGTTGTTAAATTAATAGTGAAATAAGATTGAAATAAGGACTAAGAGGGAAGTAAAATATTGATACATAAGTGAAATTATATAATGTAAATTGTAATTTTCTGTAATACAGTATTTCCATGTTTAAATATTTTAGTAATTTAGTAAGTTCATAAAATGAAATGGCGACAAAACAGGATTTTTCAGTAAATTGGGAAAGTGAATTAAATAAAACTGCATTCAAATATCATGTTTTGATAGCTTGGGTTGCGGTAATTTTAAATCCTATTTGGGTTGTTGGCGATTATCTGAACATTCCGAATCACTTTTGGGACTTTTTTGCTTTTAGAATTGTTGTTTCAACTTTAATTTTAGGGACAATTATTTTTAAAAAATACTTCCTGAAAAAACCTCAAATTATTGCATTGGTTCCATTTATTGGGATTTCGATTCAAAATTCGTACATGTATTCGGTGATGACAATTCCCGAAATTCAACAACATACTTTCGCCTACATTGCCTTTTTTATTGGTGCGGGAATGTTTGTTCTGTGGAAAACATATTACACAATCGCAGTTGTTATTATTTCCTTTGTCTCAAACATAATCTTTTTTTCAATATTTGGAAAATTAAAATTGGCTGACGTGATGATAAATGGTGGATTATTAACACTTTCAGTCGCTGTATTTACGATTCTTCTTATCAAAACGCGAACTAATTTGGTGAAAAAAGAAATAATTTCGCGTTTAGCACTTTTGAATTCGAATATTCAATTGGAAAATAAAAATGTGATTATTGAAGCTCAAAATAAAGATATTAAAGATAGCTTAAATTACGCAAAACGAATTCAGCATGCCATTTTACCTCCAATCGATCAGTTGGAAAACGATTTTAAGGAATACTTTATTTTATACAAACCCAAAGACATTGTAAGTGGCGATTTTTATTGGTACTCGCATACAGTTACCACTCCAAATGATGAAACTGAAGCAGAAAAAGTAATTGTAATTAGCGCGGTGGATTG
Organism: Crocinitomicaceae bacterium; assembly: GCA_044348665.1. Classification (GTDB taxonomy): domain Bacteria; phylum Bacteroidota; class Bacteroidia; order Flavobacteriales_D; family Crocinitomicaceae; genus M2408. The sequence goes on along the minus strand of JBIKSI010000108.1, from coordinate 6,886 downwards.
CACTGGTCATGGAGTTCCTGGTGCTTTAATGAGTATAATTGGAAATGCAATTTTAAATCAAAGTTTGAAGGATAAAGCTGTAAATTCTCCTGCCGATGCCTTGAGTTTTTTGAATTCCCAGCTCGCAAAAAATTTAACATCAATTAACGATGGAATGGACATTGCGCTTTGTGCCATCAATAAAACGACCATGAAATTGTATTATGCAGGTGCAAATAATCCCATTTACATCATTAGAAATAAAGAGCTAATTGAGATTAAAGCAGATAAACAAGCAATCGGAGCTGGAGTGGATAATTATGAAAATAAATCATTCACTAATCATGTGTTTGATTTGCAAAAAGATGATTCAATTTACTTATTTACAGATGGTTATGCCGATCAATTTGGTGGTACGGAAAGTTATCGAGGAGGAAAAAAATTCAAATACAGACAATTTAAAGAATTGCTTGTTCAAGTAAGTGAAAAAACCATGAAAGAACAAGAACAAATTATTTTCCAAAAACATTTAGATTGGAAAGGAAATTTGGAACAAGTAGATGATATTTTAATAATTGGTTTTAAAATTTAAATATGTTTTTACAACATAAAATTGTAATCATCACAGGTGCTTCCAGAGGAATTGGACACAATTTAGCCTTAGAACTTGCCAAACATCATTGTAAACTAATTCTTTTTGCTAGAAGTAAAGCCGAATTGGAGAATTTGAAAGAAAGTTGCGTAAACTTGGGTTCAAGTTGTGATATTTTTGTGGGAGACATCGCTCATGCTGACTTCATTGAATCTTCGATCGCACAAACAATCGAGAAATACGGAAAAATTGATTTTTTGATCAATAATGCTGGCTTGGGATCTTTTGGACCAGTTGAAAATTATTCGGAATCAGATTTTGACTTGATGTTTAATACTAATGTTAAAGGAACATTTCTGTTAACAAAACAAGTTGTTCCAAGCATGAAAAAGGAGGCTAGCGGACATATAATTACTTTAATTTCTGACGTTGGAAAACGTGTATTTGCAAATGGAGCGATTTACTGTGCCACAAAATATGCACAAGAAGCTTTCACTTCGACTTTGCGAAAAGAAATCCGACCTTTTGGAATCAAGGTTTCTAACATTTATTCAGGTCTTGTCGATTCTGATTTCCACGAAACCGAACAAGGCTCAATTGAACAAGAGGATTGGTTAAAAACGCAAGACATGGTTCGAAGCATTTTGTTTATTATGAATCAAGATAAACACGTTGTGATTGATGAATTAATGATTCACCCTATTTCTCAAGATTATTAAATATGGATTTCGAATTAGTTTCAGAATTTTCACCTACTGGAGACCAGCCGGAGGCAATAAAACAATTGGTTCAAGGTCTAAATTCCAATGTTCAACACCAAACTTTATTGGGTGTTACTGGAAGTGGAAAAACGTTTACAGTAGCAAATGTCATTAAAGAAATCAATCGACCGACACTAATTTTATCGCATAATAAAACTTTGGCAGCTCAATTATACGGGGAATTCAAACAATTTTTTCCAAATAATGCCGTTGAATATTTTGTTTCATATTACGATTATTACCAGCCGGAAGCCTATCTTCCAGTTACGGATACTTTTATTGAAAAAGATTTACAAATTAACGATGAACTAGAAAAATTAAGGCTTTCTGCAACTTCCGCCTTACTTTCTGGTCGAAAAGATGTGATTGTTGTGTCCTCCGTTTCGTGTATTTATGGTATTGGAAATCCAAATGAATTTGCAAATTCAATCATTGCAATAAACAAAGGAATGACCATTTCACGTAATAAATTCCTACATCGATTGGTTGAAAATTTATATTCAAGAGCAGTTGAAGACTTTAAACGAGGCACTTTTCGAGTGAAAGGCGATACAATTGATATATTTTTAGCCTACGCTGATTATGCGCTTCGAGTGGAATTTTGGGGTGATGACATTGAAGATATTTATACGATCGATCCAATCAATAACTCAAAAATTGAAAAGTTAGAAGAAATAAATATTTATCCTGCGAATATTTTTGTTTCCAGTCCTGAAACGCAATTACAAGCTTTAAACCAAATAGGGGAGGACATGGTTTTACAGGTCGAAGCCTTCAAACGTGAAGGGAAAATTATGGAGGCGAAAAGGTTGGAAGAACGTGTTTCTTATGACATGGAAATGATTCGGGAATTGGGTTATTGCTCTGGAATTGAGAATTATTCGCGCTATTTTGATCAACGTCCAATTGGTTCTCGACCTTTCTGTTTAATCGATTATTTCCCCAACGATTTTTTATTTGTGATTGATGAAAGTCACGTGACAATGCCGCAAATTCGCGCTATGTATGGCGGAGATCGTGCTCGAAAAATTAATTTGGTGGATTATGGTTTTCGCTTACAAGCCGCAATGGACAATCGTCCTTTGAAGTTTGAGGAATTTGAAACCCTTATAAATCAGGCAATTTATGTTTCTGCTACGCCCGCAGTTTATGAGTTGGAAAAATCGGAAGGAGTTGTGGTAGAGCAATTGATTCGTCCAACGGGATTATTGGATCCAATTATTGAAGTGAGACCAAGTTTGAATCAAATTGATGATTTAATTGAAGAAATTCAGAAGCGTAGGGAATTGGATGAACGTACTTTGGTTACGACCTTAACAAAACGAATGGCGGAAGAATTGCAAAAATATTTGGACAAATTAGGGATTCCTTGTCGATACATACATTCTGGTGTTGATACAATTGAGCGAGTTGAAATTTTACGACAATTGCGTTTGGGTGAATTTGATGTATTGATTGGTGTAAATTTACTGCGTGAAGGTTTGGATTTGCCTGAAGTATCGCTTGTCGCTATTTTAGACGCTGATAAGGAAGGTTTTTTGCGTGACGAACGTTCTTTGGTGCAAACAACAGGAAGAGCAGCGAGAAACGTGAATGGGATGGTGCTAATGTATGCGGACAAAATCACAAAGTCTATGGAAAAAACCATTGATGAGACAAGTCGCAGAAGAAATTTGCAAATTGCTTACAATGAGGCAAATGGCTTGGTTCCAACTGCTTTAAATAAATCGCGAGAAAAAATTATGGAATCCACAAAAGTGGCAGATGGTGACCCAAAAAGTTTTGATTTAAAATCTCAAAATTACAAGGAGCGATTTGACGATAAATCAACGATTGCTGCTGATCCAGTAATTCAATACATGAAGCAAGACGATTTGAAAAAATTGGTTGATAGAACGAAAAAGCAAATGGAAAAAGCAGCAAAAGAACTTGATTTTATTGAAGCTGCACGTTTGCGCGACGAGATGAAGGAGTTGGAGAAAATGATTGTGAAGTGAATTTGATATTTTACTCACTTTTTACAATTTAATAGTGATTGCAAAATTTGAAATCATTATGATTTTTGCTTCACCTTTGCAGGATGATAAGGAAAAAGACATTCCGATTAATAATAGCTGAAGTGTTCTTTTGATAAATCTGTCCCTTGTTAGGGGAAAGGGCTTTCATTTTCTATTTTGTCTAATTGCGTTTTCAAGGTGTTATATAATTTACTTTCAAGTGATTTGGCGTCAAAATTATCTTCTGTCCAAAAAGGAATTTCTGTTGCGGTTACAATAATCTTATCATCTTTATTAAATCCTGAAGTAATATCAAATATATCTGGCTCATTCAATGAATCTGTCAAGTTTGGATATAAAAGAAATACGTTTGTGCAACCTCTTCGAAATGCGTAGCTTGTCATTTGATAAAGGTCTGCTTGATCAATATCTCTTTTTGGGTCGTCTTTATAATTTGACGAACGAAGCTTATATTTTGTGTCAACAATTATTTTCTTACCTGAATGTTTTGAAGTTAGAAAAATGTCGTGTTGCATATTAAACACTTTTCTACCTGAATTATTTGTTGCTAAATATTCATCAGATTTTTGATATTTTACATACCAGTCTTTTGAAAAATGCTGTTCTAAAAAACCTGCAACAAAATCTTCAAAAATGTATTCCATCGGGAACAACAAGCACCATTGCGATAGGTCGTAGGTATTACTTGAATAAAGTTGTTGGTTCAATACCAATGTGCAACTGTCAAGAACTTTGTTGTATTCCTCAAAAAACGAATTTAGCAAAATATTTTCAATTTCATAACTGCTGCAAGGAATGTCTTCAACTTCATCAAGGATGAATACAACTTCTTGAAGTATTTGCAAGTTTTCAGCAAACTTTGACTGATTCATTAAAAGTCGTGAACAATATTTAATAACACGATTTACTTTGTTGTCAAAAAGGAAAGGTTCATGATCACATTCTATGTTTTGAAAATTACCGTTAGCCAAACTGTTTGAAATGTATCGTTTGAAATTTATGGAACCTCTTGGTGTTTGCATTGCTTCTTCTACAGTTTGATACATTGTCAACGGTTGATTTGAAACAGTTTCAAAAAATTGATTAGCAATTAAATTTATTATCAATTCAGGAAATTCTTCAATATGAATCCTATCTAGCTGTGCTTGGCTAAAAGGGAATTTCCATTTGCGACAATAATTGAACCAAAAAAAGATATGGCAAAGCATATCATTTTTGTCTTTTTCTAGACAGTTGCGAAATACTTTTGGATAAATTTCAACTAAGTCATTTGATGTTTGTATGAATCCAACATAGTTGTTTGCTCTAATTTCGTTGTTTGAAAAACGTAAAAACGGTTGATAGTTTTTGTCGGTTTCGTTTTCTTCTAATTCTTCGGTTTAGTCTACAAATTTTTTGTGCCGCCAAATTGTTTTTAGCGAATGAAACAAGGTTAAGGAATTTTCAACCTTTACCCATTTATCATATTCAAACAAGGTTCGTTTCATTTATCGTTTGGAAATTGTCCAATCAAATTTTGTTGTATCATATTCAACTTTCCAATTAGTGTCATTGAAAATATCTGAAACGATTTTTGTTTTTCCTGAAAAATATTCCAATAAAAGCGGAACAATTTTATTTCTCAACGTTTTTTCAATAGCATCATCTTTCATAAAATAAGCGTGTCCAATTAAGTAATCCGCAGAATTTTTCAGTTTGTAGATTTCTTCGTTGATTTTTTGAACTAATGTTTTTGCATCAATGTTTTTTATTTCATTGTAGTCAGGATATTTTCCTATAAACTCAAATCTTCTTCTCAAGGCAATATCAATAAGTGCAATAGATTTATCAGCTGTATTCATTGTGCCGATTAGATAAAGATTTGGCGGAACGCCAAATTCTTTTTCTCCATTTGGCAATGTAATTTTCAATTCATTTGGCTCTCCAAGTCTTTTGTCGTCTTCCAGCAAAGTGATGAGTTCCCCAAATACTTTTGAAATGTTTGCTCTGTTAATTTCGTCAATAATTAAAACGAAGTTTTTTAAGGATTCTTTTTGAACAGTCGTTGATTGAAATTTATACCCTTTTTGAGTAAGAAATTCTCTGAATTTCTCAATGAGTTCAAAACTGTATGTTGCGTGTTGTTTTTCTAAACTGGGAACGTTTTCTAATTTCTTAATGTCTTGTCGGTTTTGAACTTCAGCAAGATAAATGTTGATTAATGCATCATAGTGCATTCCAATTCGTTGATTTTTCCAAAGCTCACCATTTTCTTTTTCGCCTGTGTAAATAAAAACTTCATCTTCAACAGAATAAATTGAAACATTGTTTTTTATTGCAAATTTGCCATTTTCTTCAATTTCGGATTCAACATATTCTTTGAACTCTTCAAATTTTTCATTTACCCAATTCTCTCTTGATATTGTTTGCTCATCTTTTAACGAATTCTCGTAGTTTTCCCTAGCTCGTTTAGCAATTTCGTAGAAAATTCCATAATGTTTTTTGAAACTTAATTCACTTGTAGTTTCACTAACATTTGGTCGTATACCAACCATAAAATCTTCATAAGAATAATTCTGGTGGAATGTTACGAACTCAATTTGTCCTTGCTTACGCAATTCATCAAATTGCTTTTTGTTTGAAATGTGGTCAGATGACGAACCTGTAGCGATAGCAACGGCTTTGTCAATACTGTTATATGTCTTGCCCGTTCCTGGAGGCCCGTACAATATAGAATTTAATGGAAATCTCATTACTAGGGTATTTTGTGTTGGAGAATTTTCAGTTGTCATAATTCCAAGCAGTCTTTCATAATAGGTGTTATATTTTTCATCGTCTGTTGGGTATGAGGTTATGTCTGTTAAGGTTTTAAGAACCAAACTAAAATCAACCCTCCAATTTCCTTTTAATTTCCAGTCAACTTTTCTAATACTATTGTAATCCGAACGATTTTCGTCATATATATAATTGGAAGTTACTTCTCCGAAACCAAGTAATTCGCCTCTACCTTTCTTTGCGATTATAATATCCCCAATATTAATTGTGTTAACAAAATCATAATTCGCAGAAACATCATTCTTTTTAGAGCCTTCGCCACCATATGCTTCAACCAGTGCTTCTTTTATTTCCTCACGACTATTATATTGTCGAATATCCTCTAATTCATCCCAACCTAATGCTATAATGCCAAGTTCATAAAATTCATCCCATTTATAAGCATTCTCTCCGGGAGCATAAAGCCAATATTTTTTAGACATATTCTGTTTATCTGTTCCGCTAGATAATTGGTTATCAAGTATTGAATAATAACGTTCAATATTTATCACATCATTTGTTAGGTATTTATATTCTTTAGAGTCCTTAGTTATGGTAATACCACTTTCATTAATGTTTTTAGCTATTTGAATGCCAATTACACCCAAATATGTTGCAAAATTTAAATGCCTATTATCTGAGGGAAAAGTTTTATAGAACGTACACATTGAATCATAGTCGTCATTTTTTGAAAGAACCTCACGAAGTATGTTCTTCCAGTATTTGTAATAAACAGGGTAATT
>JBIKSI010000107.1:0-12738 GCA_044348665.1 Crocinitomicaceae bacterium | reverse complement strand
AGTACAGTATTGCCTAAAAATTATCCTTTCAAAAATTTTGAGTATTCACCAAAATTATTTTTCTAATAGGAAATACTCAAATCTAGTTCAAATTAGGGTCTGACTTTTTCAGCAGACCCTAAGTAAAATTAGCAAAATTTGATGAAGAACAAGAAGATCTTAGTGATTTTATTCAAGATTTCATTGAACTCAATTAACCCTAGCCCCGATAGCAGTGAAAATCCTTTTTTGCAAAAAAAGATTGTAGCGAATAGCGGGAAAAAGCTTCAAAGCATAAAATTCTTGTATTTTTCCAAAATTGTTTTCCTACTACCCAATCAATTGACTATACAACAACAAATTATCGTTCAAGTATTCGAATGCGAAATGTAGGTTTTGCATCTTCGCTTTTATAGAATCTAAATCTTCCTTGTTTTTGAGCTCGATGCCTACCACCGCTGGACCACTTTCGCGGCTGTTCTTTTTGGAGAATTGGAAATATGTGATGTCGTCGTCTGGACCTAAAACTTCTGAAACAAAGGCTTTCAATGCGCCTGGTCGCTGAGGAAATTGGATTAAAAAATAGTGCTTCAGCCCTTCGTAAAATAAACTGCGTTCCTTGATTTCTTCCGTACGTGTGATATCGTTGTTACTACCACTCACGATGCAAACCACATTTTTTCCCTTGATTTGCTTTTTGTAGAAATCCAAAGCGGCAATTGTTAGGGCTCCAGCTGGCTCAACAACCATGGCTTCTTCGTTGTATAAACTCAAAATGGTGGTACAGACTTTTCCTTCTGGAACTGGAATCACATCGGAAAGATAGTCTTTGCAAATCTTAAAGGTTTGATCTCCAACGCGTTTTACAGCTGCTCCATCCACAAATTTGTCGATGGTTTCTAAAGTGGTATTTACGCTATTTTTTATGGATGTTTGCATCGAGTTTGCTCCCGCTGGTTCCACGCCAATGATTTTTGTATTTGGGCTCAATTGACTAAAAACGGAACAAATTCCCGCAGCCAAACCTCCACCACCAATCGGCACAAAAACATAATCAAGAGGATCTTTGATGCTTTCAAATATCTCCAAGCCAACGGTTCCTTGACCAGTAATTACTTTTTGGTCATCAAAAGGATGAATGAATTCCTTTTGGTTCGTTTCACAATATTTTTTTGCTTCGTGAAAGGCGTCGTCGAAAGTATCGCCCACCAAAACAATTTCCACAAATTCTTTTCCGAACAATTCTACTTGTTTGACCTTTTGCTTGGGAGTCGTTGCAGGCATGACAATCACCCCTTTTATTCCTAAAGTTTTACAAGAAAGTGCTACTCCTTGTGCGTGATTTCCTGCACTGGCACACACAATTCCTTTTGCTTTGGAATTTGGATCTAAACTAGAAATTTTGGTATATGCTCCACGAATTTTATAAGATCGAACGACTTGTAAATCTTCTCTTTTGAGGAAAATATTTGCTTGGTATTTATCTGAAAAATTAAAATTTTGTGCACAAGGTGTTTGAAGAATAACTTGTTTTAAGTTTTCAGCAGCTGCTTGTATATTTTTTAGTTCGATCATTTTTATTTTAGTGAAAAGTGGAGAGTGAAGAGTGAAGAATGAAGAATTGCATTTAAATCTACAACTCTTAATTCTTCACTTTTAATTTTTAAATCAATTAAGGGTTTTCATTTCTGTCATCGAATTTCGCAATATTTCACCGATTTTTTCGATTTCATGAGAGCGAATTGCTTTATTTACTGCTATTATTTGTTTGTTATCAACTCCATTGTCTTTATTTGCATTGTAGTTTGTTCCTATCACATCTGTGTCTATTTTTTGCATTAAGTTAGCCAAAAGTGGTTTGCAGGCATGATCAAACAAATAGCAACCGTATTCAGCTGTATCGGAAATTACTTTATTCATTTCGTACAATTTTTTACGTGCAACAGTATTTGCAATCAATGGCAATTCGTGTAAAGATTCGTAGTATGCCGATTCTTCTTTGATTCCAGCTTCCACCATGATTTCATAAGCCAATTCAACTCCTGCAAGAACAAAAGCAACCATCAGCACACCATTGTCAAAAAATTCTTGCTCTGAAATTTTAACGTTTGCTTCTGTTTGCTCGAAATTCGTTTGAGCAGTTGCTTCTCTCCAAGTCAATAAATTTTTATCATCGTTAGCCCAATCTTCCATCATGGTTTTGGAAAATTCACCGCTCATGATATCGTCCAAATGTTTGATAAATAAAGGTTTTAGAATTTCTTTTAATTCTTCCGCTAATTCAAATGCTTTTATTTTGGAAGGATTTGACAATCGATCCATCATGGCAGTAATTCCACCATGCTTTAGGGCTTCTGTGATTGTTTCCCAACCAAATTGAATTAAACTTGCTGCGTAATTTTTATCAAGTCCTTTTTCAGCCATTTTATCAAAACATAAAATAGAAGCTGCTTGTAGAACACCACATAAAATGGTTTGTTCACCCATCAAATCAGATTTCACCTCAGCAACAAAAGAAGATTTCAACACTCCAGCTTTATGTCCACCAGTACCAACAGCATAGGCTTTTGCTAAATCCCAACCTTTGTTTTCTGGGTCATTTTCAGGATGCACGGCAATTAAAGTTGGAACTCCAAATCCACGTTTGTATTCCTCTCGCACCTCTGTCCCTGGACATTTTGGCGCAACCATAATTACTGTAATGTCTTTCCGAATTTGCATTCCTTCTTCTACAATATTGAATCCATGCGAATAAGAAAGTGTTGCTCCTTGTTTCATTAAAGGCATTACGGCATTAATAACCTGAGTATGTTGTTTGTCTGGCGTTAAATTAATCACCAAATCTGCACTTGGAATTAATTCTTCATAGCTTCCAACATGAAAACCATTTTCTGTTGCATTTTTCCAAGATTGGCGTTGCGATTCAATCGCCTCTTTTCTAAGTGTATAAGAGATATCCAAACCTGAATCTCTTAAATTTAATCCTTGATTTAAACCTTGAGCTCCACAGCCAACAATGACGATTTTTTTGCCTAACAAAGCAGTTACACCATCTTGAAAATGGCTATTATCCATAAATTCACATACTCCTAATTGCTGAAGTTGCTGTCTGAGGGTTAAAGTGTTAAAGTAATTTTTCATTTTAATCTTTTTATTTTATCCATTAAATACGATTCCCGATCTCAAATCAGTCAAGTATTCTTCTAAAGTTTTCATTGGTTTTGTAACTGCAATTCTACCCGAACGAACAAACTCCAACAATCCATAAGGTTTTAATTCATTGTAGAGTAAGTTGAGTTCTTCAGGGCGTCCGGTTTTTTCCAAAACAACAAATTCTTTTTCCATGGTTAATACACGAATATGGTGTGCACGAATGGTTCTTTCAACTCCTCCTTCTTGAATGAAAATTTCCATCGGTAACTTAAAAAGTGCCAACTCTTGGTAAATTACTTCCTCGTCAGGATGATAAAATGCTTTTACAACTTCAATTTGTTTTTCTATTTGCGCCACCACTTTCTTTACTTGCTCTAGTTCAATATTTACAACGATGGTGTAACGATGAATTCCTTTAATTTCAGATTCTGAGGCAGTTATACTTTCGATATTGATGTGTCTTCGTGTGAATATAATGGTTATTCTATTCAGCATTCCGACAGTATTTTCGGTGAAGATTGATATGTTATATGTTTGTGCCATTTTTTTTATTTTATTTAAGTCTAATTTCTGAAACCGAAGCGCCTGTTTCTACCATTGGGAACACATTTTCCTCTTTTTCAACTACAACCTCCAACAAATATGCTTTCGGATGATTTAGCATCGTTTCGATGGATGCTCGTAATTGATTTCGATTGTTGATTTTAAGTGCATTAATTCCATAAGCTCCCGCAATTTGCGTAAATTCAGGATTCACAATTTCGGTAAAGGAATAACGTCTGTCAAAAAATAATTGTTGCCACTGACGCACCATTCCTAAGAAATTATTGTTTAAAATCATGATTTTGATGTCGATTTTAGCTTGTAAAATTGTACCTAGTTCTTGAATGGTCATTTGAAAACCTCCATCACCAATTATTGCTACAACAGTTTGCGAAGGATCTCCTAATTTTGCTCCAATTGCTGCTGGTAAAGCAAATCCCATGGTTCCCAATCCGCCAGAAGTAATGTTTCCATTCGGACGATTGTACTGGTAATACCTAGACGTAATCATTTGATGCTGACCAACATCCGTCACAATGGTTGCTTTTCCTTCTGTTTTGTCAGATAAAAAACGCACCACTTCTGCCATACGTAAATGGTCATCTGTTGGTTCAATTGCATTTTTTACAACTTCCTTATATTCTTTCTTTTCTAAGGTTCTAAATTTATCTAACCATTCGCTATGTGCATTCGTTTGAACCAATTTTGTTAATTCTGCCAAGGCTTCTTTCGCATCCGCATGAATACCTACAGTAGCTTTTACAATTTTATTTAACTCGGATGAATCGATATCGATGTGAATAACTTTTGCTTGTTTGGCGTAACGAGAAACATCACCAGTAACTCGGTCATCAAAACGCATTCCTACTGCAATCAACAAATCACATTCGTTTGTCAAAACGTTTGGAGCATAATTTCCATGCATTCCCAAGTAACCTACGTACAAGGGATGATCCGCTGGAAAAGCTCCTAGACCTAGCAATGTGGAAGCTACGGGAATTCCAGCTTTTTCTGCAAATGCTTGCAATTCTTGCTCTGCTTCTGAAAGTAAAATTCCTTGTCCGATCAACAAATAAGGTTTTTGAGCCAAATTTATTAAAGAAGCCGCTTCATTTAGCTTATCATAATTCAATTTTGGGACAGGTACATAGGATCTAAATCCAAGGCATTTTTCATATCGATAGTCTGTCATTCCAAATTGAGCATCTTTGGTAATATCCACTAAAACTGGACCTGGACGACCACTTTTTGCAATGTAAAATGCGCGCGCAATTGCATCAGCGATGTCTTCTGCTTTGGTAACTTGGATGTTCCATTTTGTTACTGGCATGGAAATTCCAATTACATCAGTTTCTTGAAAAGCATCTGTTCCCAATAAATGTGAATGCACTTGTCCTGTGATACAAACCACAGGGGTTGAATCAATCATGGCATCGGCTAAACCAGTAATAAGGTTTGTAGCTCCTGGTCCTGAAGTAGCGAAACAAACTCCTACTTTTTTGGATGTTCTTGCAAAACCTTGTGCAGCGTGAATTGCACCTTGTTCGTGTCTAACAAGTATGTGATTCACAGTATCTTTAAAATCATATAATGCGTCATAAATTGGCATAATTGCACCTCCCGGATAACCAAATATGGTTGTTACTCCTTCTGCGACTAAGCTTTTCATGACAGCTTCGGCTCCTCTTATGTTCTCACTCATTTTTTTACTATTTTCAACTAGTTAAAGTTCAATACTCTTCGTTACGCTTAAAAAACAATTTCTCATTAACTGAAGTTAACTGCAAAATTATTTTTTAACCAAGCCTCGATTATTGACCTTTAAACAAGTTTCATTATTATTTGTCTGTTACGCAGCCTTTTGAGGCAGAGGAAACAGATTTTGCATATTTGTATAAAACCCCTTGTTTGACTTTTAGTTCAGGTTTGACCCAATTTTTTCTTCGTTGCTTAAGTTCTTCATCTGAAACTTTTAAGGTCAAAGTATTATTCACCGCATCAATTGTAATTATATCGCCATCTTTGACTAATGCGATGTTACCTCCATCAATCGCCTCTGGGGAAATGTGTCCGACAACAAAGCCATGAGAACCTCCTGAAAATCTACCATCGGTAATCAAGGCAACTTTATCTCCTAAACCTGCTCCCATAATTGCTGAGGTTGGTTTCAACATTTCAGGCATTCCAGGGCCACCTTTTGGACCAACATGGCGAATCACGACAACATTTCCAGCATTGATTTCCCCCGATTGAACGCCATCAATTACTTCAAATTCATCTTCAAAAACGACAGCTGGACCTTCAAAATACTCCCCTTCGTACCCGCTAATTTTTGCAACTGAACCTTCTGGAGCCAAATTTCCGAAGAGCATTTGTAAATGTCCTGTCTCTTTGATTGGGTTTTCAAGCGGACGAATAACTTCTTGACCATTAGCTAAATCTGGAACGGAAGCTAAGTTTTCGGCTAAAGATTTACCAGTAACTGTTAAACAATCTCCGTGCAACATCCCTTTGTTAAGCAAAAATTTCATTAATGCAGGAATTCCACCAACAAGGTGTAAATCTTCCATCAGGTAATTTCCACTTGGTTTTAAGTCTGCAAGAACTGGAGTGCGATCTGTAACTGCTTGAAAATCGGCAAGTGTTAATTCAATCCCTACGGAATCAGCCATCGCAATTAAGTGTAACACTGCGTTTGTAGATCCACCTAATATCGTGATAATAACCATTGCGTTTTCAAAGGCTTCACGCGTCATGATGTCACGTGGTTTTATATCCTTTTCCAACAATAAACGAATTGCTTTTCCTGCGTTAAAACATTCTTGTAATTTTTCGTTACTGATAGCAGGATTGGAAGAACTGTAAGGTAAGCTCATCCCCAAAGCTTCAATTGCAGAGGCTAATGTATTAGCTGTGTACATTCCACCGCAAGCACCTGCCCCTGGACAAGCATTTTTGATGATGCCTTTATAATCTTCCTCAGAAATCGTGTTTTTCAACTTGGCACCTAATGCTTCAAAAGCAGAAACAATATTTAGCGATTGGTTTTTCCATTTTCCAGAATGTATGGTTCCTCCATAAACCATGATTGCAGGCCGATTTAACCTTCCCATCGCTATGATTGAACCAGGCATGTTTTTATCGCAACCAACAACTGCTACTAATGCATCGTACCATTGTGCCCCCATGATTGTTTCCATGGAATCAGCGATTACATCTCGAGAAACCAATGAATAACGCATTCCAGTAGTTCCATTTGATATCCCATCGGAAACCCCAATTGTATTGAAACACAATCCAACCATTTCATGTTCATTTATACTGGTTTTAATGGTTTTTGCCAAATCGTTTAGGTGCATATTACAGGTGTTTCCATCAAAGCCAGTGCTCCCTATTCCAACTTGCGCTTTTGAAAAATCCTCATCTTTAAACCCTACTCCATACAACATCGCTTGTGCTGCAGGCTGCGTTTCGTCTTGCGTAATTGTTTTACTGTATTTATTTAAAGACATGCCAAATGTTTTAATAGTTTTCTTTTTTGTTCCAATTTTTTTGCTTTTTTCACCAAATCAGAAATTTGCTCTATTTTTAATGAGGAATCGTTTTTTGGAATTTCAAGAGTCGAAATTAACAATTTTGTTGATTTTTTCATGCTAAACGTGCAAATTTTGGTATTCATTTTTAGAAACACGCAAACGATATCTTCGTTGAATCATGTGACTGTTCGTTTCTTCCCATTTCATGGGGAATTTGTATTCATTAAATTGCTCTATCCCTGCCACTTCAGCAGCTGTTCCGCAGAAAAATGCAGCATCAGCAGTATAAATTTCTTCAGGAGTAAAATAGCGTTCTTCAATTTCAAAACCTAAATCCTTTGCTAATTCAAACACCGTTGCACGTGTTATTCCTGCCAGGATATTTCCAAGAGGAGCTGTAACAAATTTGCCATCTTTTTCGAAGAAGAAATTTGCACCAGGACCTTCAGCGATGTAACCGTTCATATCTGTTAATAAAGCTTCATCATATCCTTTTTGTTTCGCTTCCGTCGTTGCAAGGATGGAATTGATGTAATGACCAACAACTTTTGCTTCTACGTGACATGATTTAGGATTTGGCCGTTGGTAAGAAGAAAGTCCAACTTTTAACATACTATCTCCTAGATATTTACCCCATTCCCAAGCCATCATTACGACATGAACTTCATTTGTTGGCGTTAAAGACATATTTGCTCCTAAATAAACTAATGGGCGAATGTATGCATCTTTCAGATTATTTTTCTCTAATAATTCGTAGGTAATTTGCTCTAATTCTTCCACTGAATACTTTAAGTCGATGTGCATCATTTTTGCAGAAAAATGCAAACGCTCATAATGTTCTTTGGCCTTAAAAACCCTTACTCCATCAGTAGTATCGTAAGCACGAATTCCTTCAAAAACGCCATTTCCATAATGCATGGTTTGGTTATACAATCCGACAGTTGCATCAGATGCTTTTACAAATTTACCGTCTAAAAAAACTACTGTTTGTTCGTTGAAATACATGATATTTGTTTTTATTTTATGTTTAATTTATTTTCCTATAACAAAAAAACCTTTCTCGATTTGGAGAAAGGTTAGATGCTTTTATATAAATGCTTCGCCTTTCACCTGAAGGTAATAATTGAAATAATAATGTTAATGACGTTTTGCATACTATGTTAATTTTATGTTTTATTTATTTTTTAATATTTAACAACTTTAATTGATTCTTTTCTGTTGTTTCCTTGTATAATTACAAAGTAAACGGAATTAGATAAGTCCTGCAACAATTCTAATTTTAAATTTTCTTCATTATTTTTTGAATCAATTGTCCATTGATCTAAAATTTGCCCAAAAGTACTTACTAACTTAATATTAAGCTTTTCATTATTAATTAAATCAGAGAATAATATTAATTGATTTAAATCTTTATCGTAGAAACATTTCCCTTTTTCATCCTCAATACAATTATTGTTCAAAGCAATTGTTGACAGGATTTCAGATTTTCCATCAAAATCAACTTGAGTAAGTCTGTAGTAATTCAATCCTCTTTGAGCATAAAAATCTTTAAAATCATAATGTTTCTTTTGACTGGAATTTCCAGACGCTTTTATTTGCGAAAGTATTTCAAAATTTCCATCTTCATTGCTTTTTTCTAATAAAAAATAATCGTTATTTCTCTCAGAAGAAGTAGTCCAAACTACATTTGCAGAATTTTCATCACACTCAGCATTAAAACTCAGAAGTTCAACTGGTAAAAGGAAACTTCCACAAGGACCAGAAAACGTTGGCACAGTTGGATTGGCTGTAAAAACTGAAATATCGGTGTCAGAACCAGCGCCCAACGAACAATTTGGAGCACCAGCTCCCGTATAGACAATGGTTGGGTTTCCAGAATTTCTAATCACAAATGAATTTCCTGTGCAAGAATTTGTACTTCCACCACCAATATCAATTGCGCTAGTTCCGGCTCCATAATTTGAGAAGGTAGTTTCATTCACGGTTATAGTAAAAGTATTATTCCCAATTCTCGCACCAAGATCTTTCCCGCTTGATCTTGTACCTGTATTCCCTGAAAACAAACATGAATCAATCGCTAAAATGATATTTGATGCACTTGGAATTAAACCTACACCTCCAAAATCAGTTGTTGTAGTAGATACATTATCTTTTATTACACATTTAGCTAATTTTACATTTCCACCAACAATTGCAACACCATTTCCAGCTCTATTAGGTCCAAAACTTCCTGTTGTTGTGTTGTTTAGTATTTTACAATCTCGAAATGTAACATTACCTCCATCAATATAAATTGCTCCACCACCTGCTCCACCTGAATTATTTGAAATTACGGAGTTTTTTACGTAAACATTTGTTGTTCCAACTCCGTAAACATAAATCCCAGCACCATTAAATGCAGACTTAGAATTAAAAGCCAATACATAATTTTCGATTGTAATGTTGTTATTCCCACCATAAATATCAATCCCACCACTGTAAGATGACCCTGTAGCATTACAATTAGAACCTCCGCCTCTTAGAATAGCTGTTGTGTTTTGACCAATTCCAATCGCACCATTACCTCCATTTCCATTATCAAATGTATTTACATTTTCAATTAATATCCCTGTACATCCAAAAATTGAAATTGCCTGTCCTCCGGTATCAAACGACCCAGTCCCTCTATTATAAGTTGTACCTGAATTAGAAGCACTACTAGAATATTGTGTTACAGTCATATCTCTTAAAGATACATTGTTCGCTCTTATTTCCATAAAATAAGTGGAATTTGTACCAGCATTATTATTGTCAAAAATTGTTTTGGTAACACCAGCACCTTGAAAAACTAAACCAGCAACAGTAATGTCAAAAAATTCTTCGTCAAGAAATCCATCAGTACCTCCTGTTGCATATCTACCAGCGTCAATAAATATTGTGTCACCGGCAGTCAAAACATTAGTCCCAGCAGGACCATAAGTATCCCATAATTCTCTTAAGGTTCTTTTCGGAGCGTCTGGTGAGGTTCCACTATTTGAAGTATTTCCTTGCACACCAGTAACACAAAATACATTTGGTGTTGCACAATCATCATTGATATAAAAGTTTCTATTAAATAAGGTCGTTCTATTGCCAACGTGCTCATTCGAATTATAACAAGGACTGCCAGAATTATCGTTGTAGGCGTAAACAGAAAAAGTGTAATTAGTATTAGGAAATAACCCAGTAACCGAAACACTTGAACCTGTTCCTTTATACACCACAAAATTACCAGTTCCTATTTCCGAACCGCTTCCAAAAATTGAATTACTTGTATAATTATTGGTATTGACTGGATCAGTTGAAGTTGATGATGTTTTTTTCGCGAGAACGATTACATTGTCTCCATTTCCATTTGTCCAACTTAAATCAATGTTGTTAAATCCAGTAGAAGGAAAAGTCAAACCTGATGCTTGAGTTGAAGGAGCAGAACAAGAAGGAGGGGTTTCATATAAAACAATTAAATCTAATCTCATCTTAGCAACACCACCTGTGGATGCACTAAATGCAAAAAAATAAGTTCCCGTTGCAGGACAAACCCATGTATTTGTTGTTTTAGTTGCCCAAGAACCACTAGAAGTACCAGCATTAACACCATTTTTGTAACTTGTTGAGGTATTAGTATTAGCCACTGATTGAGATGCAGGATTTAAGTTTGAAACATAAATATTCAGCGTGTTTGCTGATGTTGCGATATCAAAATAGGTCAGATGATATGAAAATCCCGCTGTAGCGGTAAAAGTTTTGGTGAAAAGGCTATTGGTAGCAGTCGAAAGAGGCAATTCGACATGGGCAGCGATACTACCTGTCGCTCCAGTTCCTGGATTTACTGGATTCCAAGCAGCTGTTCTTGCCCAACCAACTGGTAAGGCAGTACCACTAAAATGCTCTGTAAAAACTGCAGTCTGACAATATCCATCAGCTGTATTTATCAAAACAACAAATAAAGAGAATATAGCAAAAAGAATTTTATATATTTTCATAGTTATAAGTTTTAAACATTGTATTGTTAGCTATTTCGATTAGTCTTAGCAAACTTACATCTTGTTTTAAAACTAAAAAAAAATCTTACGTTTATGGTTTAATAGCGCCGTGAAATGGGGGTTTTGTAGGTAAATGGATAATAATTGATTGTAAATGGATAATCTGTTAATGAAAATTTAATGTCTATTTAATAAATAAATAGTTTTTCATTGAATCTAAAATCCAATTTTGATGCACTTAGAAAATAAATTGAATTATCTAATTTTCCTTTCAAAAAATATTTTTGAGAGCCCTTTTCAAAATTAATCTTGAATTTTTCTACTTTTTGACCCATCCCATTTACCAAATCAAATTCAATTGTTTCGTTTAATTCAGAATCTAATTCAAAATTGATTGAATTGTCTTCTGCATTAAAATATGCTTTTACATTGATCCCGCCTTTATTTAAACATGAACTCTCGTAACTAATAGTTTTAACTTGCTTTCTTTTCCCATCAAAATCAACTTGAGAAAGACGGAAATATTGCGTTCCATATTTCGGATTATCATCTACAAAATAATATTCCTGTTCAGAATTTGTGTTTCCAGAACCTTTAACTTGACCAATCTCCTTGAAATTTGCATTTTTATCACCTTTTTCTAAAATAAAATAATCATTATTTCTTTCAGTACTTGTTGTCCATTGAAGCGTATTAACTTCTTCAGAACATCTTACTTCAAAATCTAGAACTTCAACTGGCAATAAAATATTTTCTGTTATAAAGCTTTCAGCTTCTAAAAATACACCACTATCGTAGGCTCCATCTTTCAAATCTGTTACAATCAAACGAATATGGTACGTTTGTCCCGGAACCAAACCTCCTTGATAAGCGCTCAAAATCTGAGTATTTCCGTTTGAGGCAATTCCCAAGATCGGCCCATTAAATTCTGAACTAGCAATATTTTCTGTCCAGCTTGAATTAGCGTTTTCACAATAAACTTCATCTTGTGGACTAGTACTTGAACCTACTCGACCATTATTCACAGAGTTAATTCCTACCTCTGAACCATTCGCCAAACGAGCAATATTTTTTGCATCATTAGCGTATCCTTGACCACCACTAATTCCTGGTCCACTCAATAAAAAAGCAAATTTATCATTGTATTGTGAACAATTATAATTTATACCTGAAAGTCCATTCATTCCATTATCATATTCTTCAGAGGTAAAAACGTATCTAAATTGTACAAAATTATTTACTGGAACAAAATCAAATTCCAAGACAGCTGTGTTAATGTTTCTTTCTGGATGAGCTAATACATCCGCATCAGCGTCTTCATTATCCCTTATTTCACCTGTTGTAGAGGATGTATAACCTCTTGAGATTTGGGCAGAAGTTTGAGGATTGCTGTTAACTGAAGACCGTTGCAAGGCAAATTAGTTATTAACAACTTGATTGTAAATAACTTAAGTCTGAAAAACTTCTTATTTTCAATATTTTTTCATACTTTTGAATATGAAAAAGGAACAAAATATAGGTTTTGC
>JBIKSI010000106.1:0-12773 GCA_044348665.1 Crocinitomicaceae bacterium | reverse complement strand
ATTTGTTCAAATTGTTTTGTGTCATTTTCAGAAAGGTAATTATCTCCTAATCCTACAACTTTTAGAATGATTAAAAAGCCAACAAAAATTCCAGAGGAAATCAAGAATTTTTTCTTTTGAGGCATCAAATTTTCTCTTTCTTTTACTAAATAATTCAAGAATAGAACACCTAGAACTGGAATTGTAAGTTCAACAATCATCAAAATAATTGTCACCGCTCTGAATTTATTGTAGCCTGGGATGTTGTCCAAAAAGAAATTGGTTAAACCCATGTAATTTTTACCCCAAGAAAGTGCTAAAACCAAAATTGTAACACCTAACAAGGCCCATTTTATTGGATTCTTTATAAAAATCAAACCTAAAAATGCCAAAAATGCAACAATTACACCAACATAAACTGGTCCTGATGTCATCGGTTGATCTCCCCAATAAACTGGATATTGCATCACTGCCTCCAAGGAAGAAGGTTTCATATCCAAATTTTGAACATCTTCTGCAAATGGACTATCACCCAAAGCAACTGTTCCACCACCTTTCACGTAGGGAGAAATTAAGGTGAAAGATTCACCAATTCCGTAACTCCATTGTGTTACATAATCACGATCTAAACCACTAGTAGAATTAACTGAATTTGAGCTTCCATCAGGATTCGTCTTAATATCATTTCCTCCACGAATGGTATGTTTCGCGTAATCATTTGTCAAAGAAATATTTCCATAATTTATTAATAATGCCAATACGTATGCCACACCTATTCCTGCTGTGGTCAATGCAAATTTCTTAAACTCTTTTTTACGGAAAGCTTCAATTAACAAAACAAGTCCTAAGGCTAGCAACAAAAAGCCCATGTAATAGGTGACTTGCAAGTGATTTAATGAAATCTCAATGGTCATAAAAATCGCCGAGAGCATGATTCCCCACTTCATATTCCGCTGATATGCCATGATAAATGCTCCAATCACTGGAGCCATAAATGCCGCAGCAAGTGCCTTAGAATTATGTCCTGCTTGAATTATTATAATATCGTAAGTTGAAAAACCAAAGGCGATTGCTCCCAGAAGTCCTACCCAAGGATTTAATCGTATACATAGTGCAAAGATGTAAAAACCAAGCATGTATAAAAATACAACTCCCGCTGGAGGCGGAAAACTGTTTACAAAAGCGCGAACTGAATCACCTATTAAATTCCCTTCATACAACAAAGAAATTTGCATGGTTGGCATTCCTCCAAACATTGAATTTGTCCACAAGGTTTCTTTCCCCGTTCTTTCGCGGTAATCAATTACCTCACTTGACATGCCTTTATGCATTTCAATATCATGCTGTTTTAGACCATAACCATCAAATTGCGGCGAGAAATAAGCAAAAGTTAAGATAAAGAATACTGCAATTATTGCAAAATGGATCCAATTTTTTTGAAAAAATGCTTTCATGTAATTTTTATAGATTTATTAAAAACGGGTTGAAGTTAATTAAAATTTTGAAATTATTGGCTAGAAAATGATTGTCAAAATCAGAAATTTGTCATAAGAACAAAAAAGTAACCAAGAAAATCAAAATTACGCTGATAATGTTTAGTAAAAATCCAACTTTCGCCATTTGACTGAATTTTATATGACCAGATGAAAAAGCAATGGCATTTGGGGGCGTTCCAATAGGTAACATAAAGGCTAAACTTGCTCCAAAAGTTATTGCAAACGCTAATTGAATAATTGGATGACCATAATCTTTGGCAAAAGCTCCAATAATTGGAATCAAAATCGTTACTAGAGCTAGATTTGAGATTACCTCTGTAGCAAAAACAGCTCCGGCAATTAAGATTAATAAAATCAAGAAATAAGGAAGATTATTAAGATTTACAAAAGAGCTAGATAACCAGTCAATTACGCCACCTTTTGCCAAAATATCTGCCATTGCCAATCCTCCACCAAACAAAAATAATATTCCCCAAGGTAAGCTTGTTGTGTCAGACCATTCCAATAAGTTGGTCGTGTTATTAACAGGAATTAAAAATAAAAGTATTGTTCCAAAAATCGCCACACTCTCATCACTATAATTGAACCCTACTATGGAAAAAACATCCTTAAACGACCATAAAATCACAAAAACAAAAAAGACGAAAAGTACTTTATATTGAGTTTTTGTCCATGGTTCCTTTTCCATAGAAAATGATTTCAATTTTTCATTTCTTGTTTTACCTAAGGCCAAATAAAAAAACAAATACGAAGCCAATAACATCAGCACACAAATTGGAAAACCAATAACGAACCACTGTAAAAAGTCAACTTCAATATTAAATTGATTAGAAAGAATCGAAGCCATTTGCAAATTTGGTGGTGATCCTACCAAAGTACCTACTCCACCAATGCTTGAACCGTATGCTATTGATAATAATAAAAAAAGAGAAAATCGCGAGTTTTGTTCCTCACTAGGCAAGGATTTAATCACCGCTATTGCCATGGGTAAAAGCATCAATGCTGTTGCTGTATTTGACACCCACATACTTAATAAGCCTGTGCTCAATAAAAAACCTAAAATAACTTTTGACTTTGAATTTCCAACTAGTCGTAAAATTCCTCGAGCAATTTGGAGATGAATATTATATTTCTCCAAGGCTAAAGCGAGCATAAATCCACCTAAAAAAATAAAAATCATGTTATTTCCATAAGATTTTGCCAAGATATTTGCATCAACTTTCCCACTTGCATCATTTAATAATCCGAGTGGTGCGGCTAAAATAATTGGAAAAAGAGCAGTTATGTAAATAGGAATCACTTCAAAAATCCAAAAATAAATCATTAAACCACTGATTGCGATCGCATTCCAAAATAAGGATTCAGCTTTGGTTAAGACTAAAATTAATCCAAAAATTAAAAAGCCGAGACCAATGATTATTTTTTTGAGGTGTTTTTGGAACATAATTAAATTAAAAAGGAATAATAAAAATGCTAAAATAAAAAAAACGGATTTAATTTCAACCCGTTTTCCAAAAATATTAATAATTTTTAGTGCAATTCATTGATTTTATGGATGAAATCAACCGCTGCATCTTCTACTTCAGCACTTAGACTTGGGAAATCTTTTTTAGATTTAGCTTTGTGAACTTTAGAAGTCATTGAGTTTCTAAAATCGATTACTTCGTCAATTAATTTATTAGTAACATCCGTTTTTTTGTTGTTGTATAATTGAACGCTGAAACATTCTTCAACCACATCAAAAACCATATAGTTCAGTTCTTTCTTGAATTTTCTTTTACTTGCCATTATTTTTTATTTTGTGCAAAGGTAGTGATTTTTTTTAATTCCACGTTTTCCTTTAGAATGTCACTCGGAATTGAACTGTGATATCACTTTTTCTATTTCCTGAGATTTCTTCAGCTCCTGAACTCAAACTCGTTCTGTTTGAATAAATAAAAGTTCCGTAACGAACCCACAAATCACATTTACGTAGGAATGAATACCTTAAAGTAAAATACGCTCTACTTCCCTGATAATAATAGGCTGGAACAGAGAAAACGTACAAAGCGTTCGTTTCAAATGTATACAATCGTGTGTCATAGGAATCTGTATCAAAAAGTGCATACCTTAATGCCAAGTCAAATGGTGAACTTTTTGGTTTGATCAAAACATCTTGTGTAAAAATCATTCCTTGCTCAGGAGTATTACTTGGTCGATTAATTGTCACATACTCTACCCTACTTTTCAAAGCAATTGCTTCCGTTACTTGGTATGAAAAGTTTAAACGGTAATTTCTTTGATACACATCTTCAATTTGTGTAATTGGTCCAAGTACATCTCTGCTATTTCTCTGTCTTAATTGTTGTCTAAATCTCCCATAAATTTCCATTTGTTTATTAGGTTTATAACTCAATTGACTTAAGAATTCATAACCTGCTGATGGAGCATCAATTTGATATTTTAACCAAGGAAATTTGAAAACATCCATGTAAGTATTAAATGTCCATGAACTAGCTAATTTTGTGCGAAAACCAAAATAAATTCCTTTTTCATTTTGAGTGTTACTTCCTTCAGCGAATCCATTATTGTAGAAGGTTTGGTAACCTTTTCCATAATCTCGATACAAAATACTAAGTGATGCTTTAGCATCAAGCGCAATTATTAATCCTTGTAAAAGCGCATGACTTTGATTAAACGTGGAACGTGAAACTTCCCCGAAAAAATTGAAATTTTTCCAAATATAGGAATAATCAGCACTCAAACTTGTCAATTGTTTGCCTCGGAAATCATATTGATTGTATAAGGATAGTGATTTTGAAAAATCTTTATCGTAAGATTGGTTTACTGCTGCTACTCCAAAAGTAAAGCTTCTACTGATGTAACGTAAATTTCCTCCAAAAATTCGCTCACTTAGTAAATCTTTCTTAGCAACTTCACGTGTTGTCCTATGAAAACCTGTTAAATCTATACTTGATACAAATTCCAGATCTTCCGCGAGAGAATCTTCGATAATGGATGCATCCACATTTTTCATGGATCCAAACATAGTAAGTTCAAACTTTTTGTAAGCTAAATCAATTGCTGCTCCACGCATAAATCGATTTTCATCTACGGACGTGTAGGGTCTCAATGCCTGTGCGTTTTTCTTAATATTTGAAACATCGGCCGTTTTACCAAAAGCATAACCAGACCAAAGATTCAACGCTTGACCAATCTGTACCTGATAATCTCCGATTGCAACGGCTTTGACATATTTCCCACCTTTGAAATAAGCGTGAGCAGAATAAAAATCGAAACCGTTTTTTTGTGCACCTCTAAAAAATTGTTCTCCGGGATCTTTTTCTGCTGTTACACCAACACTCAAATTCGTCCTGTATGAAAATCTCAAACGAGAATAATAACGATCATCATTTCCAAGGTAATAACTTGAACTATTCTCCTTTACGGAGTCAGGAACTTCGGCGTATCCAGCCTTTTTTTCAGGAGTTGTTTGATATCGTAAAAAAACCTCAAATTTCCCATATTTTAGAGCCTCGCCCAAACTAACATGCAATTGATCTAATTTTTCATCTACACGAATAAATGGACGCACCAACTCAATCGTTTGCAAATCCCAATATCTTAGAGCTTGCAAT
This sequence comes from Crocinitomicaceae bacterium, assembly GCA_044348665.1. Taxonomy (GTDB): domain Bacteria; phylum Bacteroidota; class Bacteroidia; order Flavobacteriales_D; family Crocinitomicaceae; genus M2408. Next base: position 7,681 of record JBIKSI010000106.1, on the reverse strand, counting down.
TCGTAGATACTGATGAACTTCCCAAACTGTTTAACGTGAAGTAAAGCGTCATTAATTTGAACATCTGATAGCAACTCAAGCGATTTTAACTGTTCCGCATCTGTACTATTGATGTTAATCGGATTATCATAATAATAATTTAACTGTTCAACAACATCCGTTAAATCAATTTCCTCCGTTTCCAATTGTTCGGAAATTAATTCGATACGTTGCTGTACAATCTCATTTTTTGCCTGAGAAAATACTCCAAATGAGGCGAATAAAGCAAAAAATAGCAGTATTTTATTCATTTGTTTTAGATTTAAGATCAAAAGTTAAACCTGCATGTGGCGAAAAACCTAAAACTTGGTGCCAAGCACTTCCAAAATCAATTTTAAGTCCATTTTTTAATGCAATTCCAGAACCAAAAGTCAATTCCAAAGGATTCACACCAAAACCAATTCTCATGAAAAACTTGTCAGAAACCTTATATTCCATCGCTCCTTTTGGCCTGATTTTGCTTTCAATTTCTTTTTCTGCTTCAGCAAAAACTTGCACTTTAGAAGAAATTTCATAGGACATTCCTACACTCATAATTGTTGAAAATCGATCATCTTGAAAATCAGCAAGTTTTGCTCTATTGATATTAAAAATCGAAAAACCAAAATTTACTTTATCCGTCACTTTTGCAAAAACACCAGCTTCAGCGGAAACAGTTCCTTTTTGACCATAATTTGTAATTCTTACTGATTGGTAATTCAATTGTACACCTGCTGAAATTTTTTCTGACAATTGCATGGAATAGCCTAAACCAATTCTGTTTGTTCGGTACAGACTTTGTCCATATAACTGACCACCTAAGGAAATAACACCTTTTTTCAAAGGATGTGCCACAACGAAACCTTGCGTTTGCAATTCTTTCAATAAAAATCTATTTTCATAGGATAGTCCAGCCGAGGTATTTTTTAATTGAGCCAATGCACCCGGATTTTTATGAAAAGCCCAAACATCTGACAGACAAACTGTTGCATTTGAAAGTGACAAAGATCTTGCTCCAACAGCTTGCCATCCTTGAGAAAAGGAAAGAGAAAAGCACAAGCAAAACGCAAAAAAGGTTGAATATTTTATCATAAGGTAAAAATAATTTTTTAATTTAATATACGTTTAATTTTTTTACAAATATTTTTGTTTTTGTACATACTATATTTCACGAAAAACCAATTTTCTCCATCATTTTCAGAGATTGCCACCACAAAAAATGGTTTAGATTTATTTTCTCCACGATAAATATATTTCCTTCTTCAATTCAAATAATACATGAATTTGATCGTCACTTTCAACAACTTTTTTCATCACTGGATCTAAAACTTGCAGGTATTCTTCCTCCAAATTTGGACTAAAAATTTGTTTAAAATAGGTATCCCCTTTAGAATTAATGTACTTTACGAACTCTGGATGTGTAAAAGAAACTTGAACAAGTGGATTTTGCTCTTCGAATGCTTTGATATACAAAACCAAATTTTTATTCAAAGTCTGCTCCTGCCTTGCACTCAAGGAACAAGAGAAAATAATCAATAGTATTAAGCTAAAAAGTACTGTTTTTTTCATAAATCAACCTTCGAATATAGTAAAAAAAGTTAAAAAAACACAAAAAATGACAAAAATCATTATTTCGATGGAGTTTAGTACCTAGCTTTGAAAGAAAAAAAGGCTTATGAAATCAATTCTTGTACCAACCGATTTTTCAGAAAACTCTAGAAATGCAGCTAATTTAGCGATCCAATTAGCACATAAATTTCAATCAAAAATTAAATTTTTGCATGTGTTTTCTTTGCCCATGGTTAATCCTGAATTACCTGAATTGGTGGATTTTAACAATTACCAAGAAATTAACGAGGAACATTTAACAAAATGGATTTCTGACTTAGACCTAAAAAATGTGGAGTATGATGTTTTTTGTAAAGCAAATTATTCACTATTGAGTGAAATTGAGGAATTAGCGGAACAAGAAAAATTTGACTTAATCGTAATTGGTTTGACAGGCTCTGGATATTACGAAGGAATGTTTGTCGGTAGTAATACTCAAACCATGCTCACGGATTCAAAAGTTCCCGTTTTAGCAATTCCAATGAATTTTACTTTCAAAGAAGATTTAAAAATTGCTTTTGCTTACGATGGAAAAAAGATTGGAAATTCACGTAGTTTAGAGACTTTCAAAAGCTTATATAAAGAGTTATCATCTGAACTAATGGCTTTTCACGTGTCAAAAAATACAGATTCAGTTCTTATTTACAATGAATTAAAAAAGTACCTTCCTTTTGATGAATTCATGTTGGAAATTGAAGAAAATGAGGACATTCAAGAAGGAATTTTAGAATACATTACGAATAATTCAATTGATATTTTAGGAATAATTCCTCGTAAACATTCATTTTTTGAACGCCTTTTCCATGAAAGTTACACAAAAGAATTGGCTGAATTTAGTTTAATTCCAATTTTGACAATTCCAGAATGAAGGTTGGAAAAAAATTATAATCTTAACTCAATTTCAACTCTTCCATATAGTCTGACACTTTGAGTTTAAATTTTGTATTCAAATCACCCAATGTTGAAACTAAAGGATTGTAAATGTAAAAATCTGGAAATTCATTTATCTTCTTAAAGGAAACATGTTGTGTATTGTCTTTTTCATCCACCACCCACATTTTCAATCGATTAAAGAAATCAACATTTAATTCTTTTCCTAATTCTTTAACAATTTTAACAGATTTATCAATCGAACATCCAGAAGCATTTGCATGACTTAAATCTACAGCAAAAGCAATGAAATAAGGATTTATCACTTCTGCTGCCGCCTTTAAGTTCGTTCCGTGGGATGCCCAATCTTCAGAAAAAACAGCTAATTGCTCATTCAACCAGTGAATTTCAGTTGAAGTCAATTCCCTATTTGATTGATAGAGCCACAATTTGGATGATGGATTTAGATCTGATAAGTTCATAGCTGAATGGTTTATAATTTAAAATTCATCATTTATCATTACAATGATCTAAAGTTCCGCAGCATTTGCGATTAATTCAGCAACATCTAGTACTTGAATTTCATTTTCCTTGTTGAAATTCTTTACACCATCCGTCATCATTGTGTTGCAAAAAGGACATCCAGTAGCAATAATAGTTGCATTGGTTTCAAGTGCGTCTTCGGTTCTTTCCACATTGACTTCCTTGTCCCCTTTTTCCGCTTCTTTAAACATTTGAGCACCACCTGCACCACAACATAACCCGTTCGTTTTGCAACGTTTCATTTCAATTAATTCAGCATCAAGTTTTTCAACTAATTGTCTAGGTGCTTCGTATACATCATTTGCTCTTCCTAAATAACAAGGATCGTGAAATGTGATTTTTTTACCTTTATAAGTTCCACCGCCCTCTATTGCTAATTTTCCGGTATTGATTAAATCTTGAATCAATTGTGTGTGGTGAACAACCTCGTAATTTCCGCCTAATTCAGGGTATTCGTTTTTTAAAGTATTGAAACAATGAGGACAAGCAGTAACTATTTTTTTGACCTCATATCCATCCAATACTTGAATATTCATCATTGCCTGCATTTGGAAGGTAAATTCATTTCCAGCGCGTTTGGCAGGATCACCAGTACAACTTTCTTCTGTTCCTAAAACAGCAAATTTTACGTTGCAAGCATTTAAGATTTTCACAACAGCTTTCGTGATTTTTTTTGCACGATCATCAAAACTTCCCGAACAACCAACCCAAAACAAAATATCTGGTGTCTCACCAGAAGCCATCATTTCAGCCATCGTTGGCACTTTTAATTGTTGAACATTTTCCATATAATGTGTTCTAATTATTTATTTTCTAGGTTCTTTTTCTTTAAATATTCCAATTGTTTTCCCTGCAGAACAGTTACAATAATTGTTTTACGCACAACTTCTTTCCCATTTTTTTTCACAACAATTTCAGCAGTTTTTCCAACTCCGGGAATCAAGATATATTGTTTTTTGTCTTTATTTCCAATTTTTACACTTGCACCGCTAGCTTCAACAGTAATTCCTTTAAGATCGCTTATTCCTTTTAAGTAGATTGGATTATCATAACCTCTAAAAATTGTATTTTGAAAATTTTCAAAAACAATTTCGACTTTACTCTTAACGCTCACCTTCTTTTGAGCAAAAGCTTGAACACCAATAAAAAGAAAAAAAACTAGCAGAAACTTCATAAATTTTATTTTTCAAAAACCTCGATTGTCACATTTCTTTCCACCAAATCAGTGAATCGTCCTTCATAACGTGTGGCGCGAACCATGTGATTGTCAATCCAATGATAATTTCCACCGCGAGGTTTACCCATCAAAATGCTATGATATTTAAACCCATTTGCGTTCAACCATTTTTCCGTTACTTCACGATGTTCCTCCGTTCTAGATGTAAAAAAACAAATGATGTGACCTTCATCGTACCATTTATTCAATGTTGCTAATGCCTCTGGATAAAGCGCTGCTGTAGCCATTCTCTCAGGTTCCTCATTCGGAATATCATCGCAAATTGTTCCATCAATATCAATCAAATAATTTTTGATATTTTCCGGCAAAACTGGACTAATGTGATGTCCGTTTTCTATCTTTTCAATTAATTTTTTGTCCTCCGCCATCTTGCTCACTTATTTTAGATATTTAGATTATTAGATTAATGGATTATTGGATTATTAGATTTTTAGAAAATTAAAAAAATTAAGCTTCGTCCTTCCAATTTAATCTGTCTGCTGGTGAAAATTGCCAAGGCGCACCATTATTTTCAATATTCGTCAACATCCCAGTTAATTCACTTGGCATTTTTGACTCCTCCATTACTAAATACCTTCTTAAATCGACGATGATTGATAATGGATCAATATTTACAGGACATTCTTGAACACAAGCATTACATGAAGTACATGCCCAGATTTCTTCCTCTTTTATGTAATCTCCAATCAAACTTTTACCATCTTGGTAATCTTTTCCATGTTTACGAATGTTCTCACCCACTTCTGTCAGACGATCTCTCGTATCCATCATTATTTTTCTTGGAGAAAGTAGTTTTCCAGTTTGATTAGCAGGACAAGAAGAAGTACATCGACCACATTCAGTACATGTGTAGGCGTCTAAAAGATTTTTCCATGTCAAATCTTGTACGTCCTTTGCACCAAAACGTTGAGGAGTTGCATCAACTGGAGCAGCAGCATACGGATCAGCATTTGGATCAAGCATCAATTTCACCTCTGCTGTTACCGATTCCATATTGGTAAACTTTCCTTTACTCTCTAAATTTGAATACCAAGTATTTGGAAAAGCTAAAACTATGTGCAAGTGTTTGGAATAAGGTAAATAATTTAAAAATGCAAAAACCATTAAGATGTGTCCCCACCAACCAATTTGTTCTAAAACATGAAGCGTTTCAACTGATTTTATTCCACCAAATAAAAGTGGGCCGATGAATTGACTAATTGCAAAGTTATAGCTTTCACCAGTTACTAATTGGTGTGCCACCTCATCTGCCCCATTCATGGTAAAAATAAATGAAACCAAAATAATTTCCATTAACAAAATCAAATTCGCATCTCTAGTTGGAAAACCTTTCATTTCGGCCTTATGAAAACGAGTGATTTTCAAAAAATTTCTTCTAGCTAAAAATACAAAGGTTGCAAGCAAGGCTAATACAGAAAGCACTTCAATGAAACTAATCATGAAGGTGTAAAAACCTCCAAGAGCCTCTCGGAAAAATCGGTGACCACCTGTTAATCCATCAATTACAATCTCTATCAATTCAATTTGCGTAATAATGAAAGCAGCATAAATCATTAGATGTAATAAAGCAGGAATTGGGCGCGTAAACATCTTTTTTTGACCTAATGCTACTAAAATCATCATTCTCCAGCGTTCCGATTTATTATCGGTTCTGTCAATATCTCGACCAATTAATATATTTTGTCTTATTTTCATGACATTCCATGAAAAAAATCCACCTCCAACAAGTAATAAAATTGAAAATAAAATAATAGAAATCATACCTAATAATTTGAATCTTTCGTCTTAAAAATGTTAATTTATTGTATCAAGAATTTTGCGCAGTTTCTTCTCCTCGCTTGGTGAAAGCGGAACACCTTTTGTTTTAGCTCCTAAAAATGATACATGGATGTATCTTTCAGGATGTAATTTGATATCCGCAACCAAATCTTGCACTTCTGCGTTTGTTTTAACTAATTCATTGTAAAAACTTTCATCTTTAATCAGTTTACCCAAAGTTCCTTTTCCTGAATTTGCATCAGCTAAAATTTGATTTAAAGAATGAATTGTTTCTTTTGCATCTTCCACCACTGTTTTGAAATCAGCAGTAACCATATCATCAGTAATTTTCTTTGTATTTCCTATTATTGCTCGAACCTCATCATTACTTTTTTTCAAATTATTAGTAATGGATTCCATATTACTGAAAATATTATTTAGATGATTTTTTTCAGATAAAACCATGTCTTCAATTTCTCCTGCAACAAAACCTAAACGTTTGATTGCCAGACGAACCTCCACCATACTTTCTTCAATTTCTGAAGTCGCAGTAGTATCCCAGAAAGCATTTACTGATGTTACCGCCTTATCTACATTCACCATTAATGATTGCATCTTTTCAGTAATCGGATCGGCATAAGCCTGCACTTGTTGAATCATATCTGCTGCGACTACACCAGACAAGTGTGCTCCAGGTTTGTAGTACCCATGTGATAAATCTTCCGCCATGGTGATAATAATTCCTTTACTAAACAAATCAATAGAACCTACTTTGATTTGAGAACCCTTGGGGATTTTGATTTCCTCATTTTGAATATTAAATGTAATCTTCACTCTTCTTTCCGGAGGATTATTAACAACATAATCAACAGATATTATTTTTCCAATTGGAACTCCATTCAATGCAACTGAACTTGCAGGCATTACACCTCCTGAATTTGGGAAATATGCGTAATAAACGGTGTCACCACCAAAAAAGCTGTACCCTTTTAAGAAATTGACTCCAGCCACTAACAAAGCAATTGCAATTATTGCAATAAATCCTGATTTTAATTCTTTAGAAATTTTCATTTTGTAAAGAGAACAGTTATAAATTTATTTTAAGATTCAAAAGTAATTATTATTTAAGATAAAATTGCAAAAAAGTTGAAGATTTCTTTATTTTTTAATTTCTTTCAAAGCCTTATCCAAATTTATTCGTTCACCATTTTTAAATGCAATTACAAAAGCATGTTGAAATCCCTTTTCTCTTAAATCATTTTTATATTGGTTGGCGTCAGTAAAATTATTGTCAAATTTACCCACGGCATACTTGAAAAAGTTATCTTGTTTGTATTCAAAAACTTCAAGCCCTTTAAACTTAGAGGATGTCAAAGGTATTTTTTTATCCGAGGTCTCGATTTGAACCATAAAAGTAATCACATCACTTTCAGCTGAATTAGAAGTGCTCGTTTTATCAGTTTTATCCTCGGTTTTTTCATTACTTGGATTAACAAGTGCTTCAGTTTGAAGCGTTTTTTCTGTTACCTTATCTTCAAGAATTACCTCCTCTCCCCCTTCCATTTTTGCCTTATACTTGCTAAATGCTGAGAAAAAAGCTCCAGCCATCTTGCTTTGATTTTCGGGTGTTTTTAAAAAATTTTCTTC
>JBIKSI010000213.1:0-3757 GCA_044348665.1 Crocinitomicaceae bacterium | reverse complement strand
GAAAACAATTAAAATTGGAGTTTTTTTTGCGAGTGCAATTGCACTAATGAGTTTAAATTCTTGTAAAAAATGTCACGATTGTCATTATGACAAGGATGGACAAGAAATCGAAATCGGTGAAATTTGTGATGAAGATCAAATTAACGATTACGAAAAAAATGGCTACAAGGTCGACACAATGACTTATGTGGTACATTGCCACGAGCACTAAAGAATATTCATCATTACATTGAAAGATTTCTTTTTTGCTACTAAGAACTAAAAATCTTAGGTTTTAAATTTTATTAAATATCCTCAGCATTCTTGTTGGGGATATTTTTTTCTGTATACACATAAGAAATCGACAAAAATTAGTCTTTATTTTAACTCTTTCAATTATAATCCTTATTTTTGGGACTCAAAATTGACAAATATTCATGAAATTTATTTCCGAAATATCGCTTTTTTTTATTATCCCGATACTTTTAATTTCTGCACTTGCAGTTTGGTTCTTTTACATAAAGAACGGAAAATTGAAAGAATTATCAAAAACCAATCAATATTTAATTTATTTAAGCCGATTTTTCGCATTATTTTTTATTGGAACCTTACTTCTAGGCTTGTTATTTGAATTTGTTCAAACCAAATCCGAAAAACCAATATTGATCACCTTAATTGATAATTCTGCCTCTTTAAAGAATTACAAAGATAGCGCACAAGTTCTTGAACAAATCAAAAAAGTAAAAAGTAAGCTAAATACAGAGTTTAACGAAAAATACGAAAAAGTATATTATACCCTTGGATCAAGCTTTAAACAAGGGGATGACATTAATTTAAAAGATTCTAAATCAAACATTTCACAAGCTTTTGAGTCAATTTTCTCTAATTATTATAATAGAAACATAGGTGGGATAATTCTTGTTTCTGACGGTAATTTTAACGAGGGACAAAATCCTATTTATGCAGCTTCAAAAATCCATTTTACGCCAATTTACACACTAGGAGTTGGTGATACAATTTCAAAAAAAGACCAAGTTATAAGAGATGTAATTAGCAATGAAATTGCATTTTTGAAAAATAAATTTCCTGTTGAAGTAGACATTGAAGCACTTAAAGTAGGAAAAAGATCTGTGACCGTTAGTATTTCAAAAAATGGCAAAACTATTGCAAGTCAATCCGTAAATTATACTGATGGACAGTTTGATTCCAAACAAGTTATTTTTGAGTTGGAAGCTAATGAAGTTGGATTTCAACATTATGTGGCTGAGGTAAAGGCAATTGAAAATGAATACACGCTTAAAAATAATCTTAGAAGTTTTTATGTAGAAGTACTCGATGCTCGAAACAAAATATTGCTGTTAAGCGGAGCACCACACCCTGATTTAAGTGCATTAAAATCCGTTTTGGAACAAGATGAAAATGTTCAAATTGAAATTAAAAGCATTGAAAAATGGGATAAAAACACAAAAAATATTGATTTGATTGTTTGGCATGAGCCAGGAGTAAGTTTTTCTGATAATTTGAATCAAAGTATATTAAATTCAAAAATCCCTGTTCTCTACTTCATTGGCCCAAACACAAATTCATCCACTTTACAAAAACTAGATGTTGGATTGAGTCTAGCGAATTCAAATCAAACAAAGGAAGTACAAGCAAACATCTCTGAAGGATTCGAATTATTTGAATTAAGTTCAGAGTTGAAAAATGAATTGCAAAAATATCCACCGGTATTTGTGAAATATGGAAATCAAACACTAAGTCCTAAAAATAAAGTGTTTTTAAATCAAAAACTTGGAAATATTAATAAGAAAGAAAGTCTAATGTTTTTTGGTGCTTCAGATAATAGAAAATACGGCGTTTTCTTGGGAGAAGGGATTTGGCGTTGGAAAATGGCGAATTATTTAAAATTTAAAAATAATGACCTTTTTAATGAGTTCTTTCAAAAAACCAATCAATTTTTAGTGCAAAAAGAAAATACTTCCAATTTGCGAGTTAGTTTACCAAAACGATTCACAATTAGTGAAGATGTCTTAATCAAAGCTGAATTCTACAACGAAGCGATGGAATTAATTACAAAACCGAAAATAAATTTCAGTTTACTTGATCAAAACGGAAAAAAATCAAGTTTGGAATTTGGTGTTAGCGGTAATTATTATCTTTTGCCACTTGGTAAATTGAAAGCTGGAACCTATAAGTGGATTGCTTCAACTAATTTTGCTGGTAAAAAATACAACAAATCAGGGAATTTTGTGGTTGAGAACATCGAAATAGAAAAATTGGATACGAAAGCAAATCACGAGTTGTTAAGACAAATTTCCAACAATTCACAAGGCAAATTTCAATTATTAAAAAACTCAAACACACTATTAGATGCAATAAAAGCAAATGATGAAATAACTAGTACCTCTTATCAAGAAAGTTCCTTTGACAGTTTGTTAGATTTTGTTCTTTTTTTGCTTCTAATTCTTACCTTCTTGAGCTTGGAATGGTTTATCAAACGCTGGAATGGATTTTATTAAGACTATTGAACTTCGACAATGTTGATTTTCACATGAAATGACGTGTTCATTTTTCACCAAGTTGGTTTTTCAAGTCGGTCAAGTACAAGTTTCTGAAAGATAATTACAATTTAAATCTTCTTATAGTTTTTATATGAAAAATCTAAGCCTAAGTACTTTGCGAGAAATGATTTTATTTTCTCCTTTGGAGTTACTTTGTTGAAAGACAAATCATAATCAAACTTCCAATTTTTAGCAGTGATTCTTTCTTTCATGACTTCTGGATGCGTTCCTTCGAAAAGCGCTAGTTGATTGATATTGGACTCATAATCAAAACTTTCCGCCTTTACAATATTTTTCTCTAACCATTCATCTTCGTGCCAAAGCTTGTGAAAAGTTTCCTGTTTCTTCTGCATTTTTTCAGGAGGTTTCACCCATCCATAATGATACACATGAGCATCAATGAGTTTGACTTTTAAGATTTCATCAGGTTTTTTTCTAAAACCTTGAGCATCCCTGAAGGAAAAAATTGCTAGCTTTCGTTTTACAATTCGAATTTCATTTTTATACCAAGAGGACGCTGTCCCAACGTAATCATAGGAACCAAAAAAATGAGTATAATGAAAAAGTAAGCCTTCTACCCTATCATCTTCCTTATAACTCAAAAGTGCGTTCTTAATTGTTTCTAAATATTTTTCGTGAATGACTTCATCGCCTTGAATATAAAATGCCCAATCAGAATCTGGTGCAAGTTCTGAAAAAGCCTTGTCTGTTTCTTGTGCCAGCGCACGACCACCTTCGCGTAGAGAATCATCCCAAATGGTATTAATTATTCTTATTTTAGGATCAATATTACTAATTAATTCTAAAGTTTGATCTTCCGAATTCCCTACCGCAACCACAAATTCATCACAAAGTGGCAAGATGGATTTGATGGCCTCAACAACAGGATAATCAAATTTTATAGCATTTCTGATAAAGGTAAATCCGCTTACTTTCATGATGCAAAAGTAAAATTCTTCCGTCAATGTGCAAGGATTTTATTATCAAGAATTATTTTTTTTATAATTAACTTGAAAAATTAAATTTTATCATTATCTTTGCACCCGCTAATGAGAATTAGAAATCAAGTATAACGATACTTTATTTTTTTTGAATGTATGCGGATGTGGTGGTCCCGATAATTATCGGGATGGTAGACACATCCTTTTAAAGTATAACGATACTTTATTTTTTTTGAACGTATGCGGATGTGGTGGTCCCGATAATTATCGGGATGG
>JBIKSI010000212.1:0-3767 GCA_044348665.1 Crocinitomicaceae bacterium | reverse complement strand
ATGAGTTTAGATTAGTAAACGGAGGAACTACATTAACAATTCAAAAACCGACGAGAACATTTAAGTTTTCGCAAGTTGCAGGGGTTTTACCTGGAACAACTTATGCGGTAAGTGTACGAACATTTACAAGTGGATCTTGGTCTGCATTTGGACCAACTTGTAACATTACTTCTTCTTCAGCATTAGCAGCCCTTGATGCAGCTTATTGCGGAATTGTTTTAACTGATAATAGCACAGATATTTACGCAACAAATATTCCAAGTACTACCATTTACGAATTTAGATTAATCAATGGAGGAACAACTTTAACTATTCAAAAATCATCACGAACCTTCAAGTTATCTCAAGTTGCAGGAGTTCTACCTGGTTTGGTTTATAGCACAAGTGTTAGAACATTCACCAATGGGGTTTGGACAGCATTTGGAGGAGCATGTAACGTAACCTCCGCATCAGCCGGATCAAAAATTATTGCCTCTCAATGTGGATCAACCTTAACGAACATTGCAACAGATTTATATGCAGATGCAATAGTTGGAGCAACGCAATATCGATTCAGAGTGGCAAATAGTGGCGGAACATTGACAATAGATAAAGCATCAAGAACCTTCAAACTAACACAACTTGCTAATGTGAAATATGGTGAAGTGAATACGATTGATGTAGATGTTTTTGTAAATGGTTCATGGATAGGTTATGGAGCAACATGTAGTGTAACAACACCTGCCTTGCCAACAACAAAACTTCAAACATCGCAATGCGGAATTACACTTGGAACAACAACAACAATATTATATGCAGACCAAGTGTTTGGGGCAACACAATATCGATTTAGAGTTGAGAATGCAGGGTTATCATACAGTCAAGTAATTACCAAGCCAAGCAGATTGTTCCGAATGTCAGAAATGACAGGCTTGGCAATAAATACTCCTTACGATGTTGACGTGGCAGTTTTCATTAACGGTGCTTGGCAAGCTTATGGTTCGATTTGTTCTATCACAACACCTGCTGTGCTGGCACTCCCAAAACTTGAAGAGGACGAATATGCGGATGTAATCATAAGTGCAATAAATCAAGAAAATAAGCAAGAAAGTGGACAAGAACAAGCTCTTAACTTGCAAGTTGAGGAAAGCAAATTTGATTTAGAAGTGTATCCTAATCCATTTGAGAATGGATTTAGAATCAATGCATTAGTAGACGAATCACAAATGTTTGAAGTTTCACTTTTAGACTTTGCAGGAAAGGTAATTTTCAAGAAAGAACTTTCAATGACTGAACTGAATAATGAATTGTTTGGTTTGGAACTTGCAAAAGGAATCTATTTTGTACAAGTTAATGTGGGAAGTCATTCTCAAACTATCAAATTACTCAAACACTAGTTTAAAAGTGAAGAAAAGTAGTGAGATTGACTTAATTTCATTTATTTTTTATAGATTTGATGAATAATTTTTCACAAACAAAAAGGTTAAATGGAAAAAGGGAATAAAAAAATAATTCGTGGTTGGGTAATGTATGATTGGGCAAATTCTGTCTATAATTTAGTTATTTCTTCTGCAATTTTTCCAATATTCTATGATTTGGTGACCAAAAATAATTACATCCAACGTCACGGAATTGAAACAATTAAAAAAATTCCTGAAGGGACAAATATCACCGTTAATTTTTTCGGAGCAGAAGTTTCATCCTCTGTTTTGTTTTCCTATGTCTTATCAGCATCTTTTCTAATGGTTTCTTTTTTGTCACCATTATTATCAGGAGTTGCTGATTATTCTGGGAGCAAAAAACGTTTTCTTCAATTCTTTTGTTATTTCGGAGCATTAGCATGTATGTCATTATTCTTTTTTGCCCCTGTTCGTTTAGAATTAGGAATGTTATCTGTCTTCCTGGCAAGTATTGGCTTTTGGAATAGCTTAGTATTTTACAATGCATTTTTGCCAGAAATTGCTGAACCTAAGGATCATGATAAAATTTCTGCCCGTGGCTTTTCCATGGGGTATTTTGGCTCTATGACACTATTAGTTTTGTGTTTGGCGATTGTTATGTCAGTTCCAAATGAAGTCGAAACTAAAACCAATGCGATGCGCTATTGTTTTATTCTTGTGGGCGTTTGGTGGATAGGTTTTAGTCAATTTACTTATAGAGTTTTGCCTCATAATGTGTACAACAAAAAAGTTGAAAAAGGTATTTTGTGGAGAGGATTCAAAGAATTACGTATAGTTTTTGGGCAATTTAGAAAAACTTACCGATTAAAACGTTATTTAACTGCATTTTTCTTCTTCAACACAGGAGTACAAACAGTAATGTTGATGGCAACTATATTTGCTAATAAGGAAATTGCTTGGCCTGGAGGTAATGGTTCGACAGGTTTGATTATTGCAATATTATTAATTCAAATTTTGGGCGCTGTAGGAGCGTTTATTATGTCGCGTTTATCTCAAAAAATTGGAAACATTCAAACATTAATTTTGTCAGTTTGCATTTGGATTGCTTTATGCTGCGCTGCCTATTTCGTTAGAACTCCTGTTCATTTTTACTTACTCGCATCCGGAGTTGGATTAGTGATGGGCGGAGTGCAAGCAATGGCTAGATCTACCTATTCAAAATATTTACCCGACACAACAGATCATGCAAGTTATTTCTCATTTTATGATGTAACCGAAAAAATTGGAATTGTTCTGGGTACATTTTTCTTTGGTTTTGTCGAAGCATGGACCGGTTCTATTCGGTACTCCGTGATATCTGTTGCAGTATTTTTCGTTGTTGGTTTATTGATGTTGCTTCGTGTCCCGAGAGAGGAACGAATATCTAACCGATGATTTTACAAAAATATACTAGCAACACAATTATGATCAAGTATCAAATTTTTCGCAAGTTGTTATTCCTATGATTAACACAGACAAAAGGGGTGCAATGCCAAAAATTAATCGGCAGAGGAACAAACAGAGTAACTAAACATTAGATTCCCAAAATCTAGGATTTCAATTATCTTAACAAACTCTTCAAATCTACTTTCTCCGCTATTTTAGCATTCAAATCTTTAATTGCAATTCGTTCTTGAAGCATCGTGTCTCTGTCGCGAATCGTAACTGTATTGTCCTCCATCGTTTGATGATCAACCATGACGCAGAATGGAGTTCCGATTGCATCTTGACGACGATAACGTTTTCCAGGAGAATCTTTTTCGTCGTACTGACACAAATAATCAAATTTTAAATCGTTGAAAATTTCACGAGCCTTTTCTGGTAATCCATCTTTTTTTGTCAAAGGCATAATTGCAACTTTGTAAGGAGCCAAAGGAGCAGGAAGTTTTAAAACAACACGTTCCGAACCGTCTTCTAATTTTTCATTTTGCAATGAAGAACTCAAAACGGCTAAAAACATTCTATCTAAACCAACTGACGTTTCGACTACGTAAGGAACGTAATTTTCGTTCAATTCTGGATCGAAATACTGTAATTTTTTTCCTGAAAATTGTTCGTGTTGCTTCAAATCAAAATCTGTTCGCGAGTGAATTCCCTCTAATTCTTTGAAACCCATTGGGAAATCGAATTCAATGTCAGCAGCAGCATTTGCGTAATGTGCTAATTTAATATGATCGTGGAAACGGTAATTTTTGTCTCCTAAATTTAATGCTTTGTGCCATTTGATACGAGCCTCTTTCCAGTATTCGTACCATTTCATTTCTTCACCAGGACGACAGAAAAATTGCATTTCCATTTGTTCAAATTCACGCATACGGAAAATAAACTGTCTTGCAACAATCTCATTTC
>JBIKSI010000211.1:0-3768 GCA_044348665.1 Crocinitomicaceae bacterium | reverse complement strand
AATTTTAGTTTAAATCGTTAATATTCAACACATTAAAGATACTAAAAGTATTTCACTTATTTATAAGGATTCACGATAAGTTATTGACAATCAGATTGTTAATAATCGAACTCAGGTTTATAGCTCCTTTTTTTTCAACATCATTTTTACAGGAATAAAGAAAAGCACATAGAAATAGTGAAAAAAAAGCAAATCTTAGCATCACTTTTTCTTCGCAACCACTTTTTTCTTCGCCGCAGGTTTTTTGGCTACTGCTTTTTTAACAGTAGGCTTTGCTTCCGTTGTTTTTTTCGCTGCTGCACCTTTTTTAAATCCACCTTTTTTCGCAACAGGCTGAGAAGCAGCAATTTCAAGACATTCTGCTAAACTTAGTTCTTCCGCTTTGGCAGTTTTGGGCAATTTAAAATTATCTTTTCCTATTTTTAAATAAGCTCCCCAACGTCCATTTAACAATTGAACATCTTGATTTTCAGGGAAAACTTTGATGATTTTATTGGCGTCATCAATCTTTTTTGTTTCAATGATTTCAATGGCACGTGCTAAATCAACCGTCATTGGATCATCTTCTTTTTTCAAGGAAATAAAAGCCTTTCCATGTTGCAAATAAGGACCAAAACGACCAACATTTGCCTTAATTACCAAATCTTCGTATTCACCAACAGTTCTTGGAAGTTTAAACAATTCCAAAGCATCGTCTAAAGTTATTGACTGAATAGATTGCTCTTTTCTCAAGGATGCAAAAGCAGGTTTTTCACCATCTTCTTTTTCATCACCAACTTGAACCATCGGACCAAATCTCCCAATTCTAACAATTATTCTTTTGCCAGAAACTGGATGAAAACCAAGTTCCCTCTCCCCTGTTGCACGATCAGAATTTTCCAAGGTGTCTTCAACAGTTTCGTGAAAAGGTTTGTAGAAATCATGAATCATTTTTGTCCATTCAATCATTCCTTGGGCGATTTCATCAAATTGTTCTTCAACTTTAGCCGTAAAATTATAATCAAGAACACGGTCAAAATGCTCGATTAAAAAGTCAGTTACAACAATCCCAATATCAGTTGGAGTCAGTTTGTTTTTATCTTTTCCAGTCGTTTCTGATTTTTTGATTTCCGAAATGGAACCCGATTTTAGTTCCAAGTAATCAAACTCCCGAATTTCACCTTCACGCTCTACTTTTTCAACATAACCTCTTTTTTGTATCGTTGAAATGGTAGGTGCATAAGTCGAAGGACGACCAATTCCAAGTTCTTCCAATTTTTTCACTAAGGATGCCTCCACATATCTTGGAGCAGCTCTCGTAAATCGTTGCGTAGCTTTAATCACATCTTTACCTAATTGATCTCCTACAGAAACTGCTGGCAAAATTCCAGAATTTTCGTCGTCTTCGTCTTCTTCTAATTTAGATTCTAAGTAAACTTTTAAAAATCCGTCAAATTTGATCACTTCTCCTTTGGCTTGAAAAGTTTCTTTTAAGGAAGCATCTCCAATTTTCACAGTCGTTCTTTCCAACTGAGCATGAGCCATTTGCGAAGCGATCGAACGTTTCCAAATTAAATCATACAATTTAACTTCATCATTTTCCCCATCAATCGAGTGAACGGAGAAATCGGTAGGTCTTATTGCTTCGTGTGCCTCTTGTGCACCCGCATTTTTGGTTTTGTATTTCGTTGGATTTGAATAATTTGCACCAAAAGCTCGAGAAATTTCTGCTTTCGCACCATCCAAGGCCGTTTGAGAAAGATTCACGGAATCTGTTCTCATGTAAGTGATTTTTCCAGACTCATATAACCGTTGTGCTACAGACATTGTTCTCGAAACTGAAAAACCAAGTTTTAAACTCGCTTCTTGTTGTAAAGTTGAGGTTGTAAAAGGACTTGATGGCGATTTAACAGCTGGTTTTTGTTGCACATCTTGCACTTCAAAATTAGCAGTTTTACACTTTTCAAGAAAATTTTTGACATCAATTAAATTTTCAAAATTTTGATTCAAATCAGCCAAAAGTTTGTCTTTTCCAGTCGAAAAAACACCTTGTACCTTATAAAATGATTGATTTTTAAAGGCTTGAATTTCTTTTTCACGTTCAACGATTAAACGCACCGCAACAGATTGCACACGACCAGCAGACAAACTAGGACGCACTTTTTTCCACAAAACCGGTGACAATTCAAACCCCACAAGACGATCCAATACACGTCTAGCTTGTTGTGCGTTCACTAACTCAAGATTAATTTTTCTAGGTTTATCAATCGCACTTAAAATGGCTGATTTTGTGATTTCGTTGAAAGTAATTCGTTTTGTATCCTTTTTTTCAAGACCTAAAGTCTCGTATAAATGCCAAGAAATAGCTTCTCCCTCGCGGTCCTCATCGGTAGCTAGCCATACAACTTCCGCTTCTTTTGTCAACTTTTTCAGTTCGGAGACGATTGCTTTTTTGTCTGCCGAGACCTCGTAATTGGGTTTGAAATCATTTTCAATATCAATAGCTAAACCCTTAGAAGCCAAATCCCTAACATGTCCAAAACTTGATTTTACGACAAAATCTTTACCTAAATATCCTTCTATGGTTTTTGCCTTTGCAGGGGACTCAACAATTACTAAATTCTTAGCCATTCTTTATTTTTTTATTTGATATTTTAACCCAAAAGTGATTAAAAGTTTGTGCAAATTAACTATTTTTAATTCCAAAAAGCAATAAAGTTTGAATTCTTTACGAAAAAAACTTTAAAAAAGCTTATAATATTTCTCAAGTTCGAAATAAATTGCTTGCGTTTTTTTTCTTTTATTTCAATTTTTTTTACCCAATGCACTATTTCAATAATAAAAAGCAAAAAGTATGTTTTTGGGCGCCTTAACCGCCTTCGCCTGCAAGTCCTCTTCGCTGCACTCATGCGGGCTTTCCGGACTCCGTCGGGGCGTGGGGATTTTACTGGAAAGATAATTTAGATCTTGGATCTTTAAAAATGTACCTTTTAGATGATATTGTTATTGCAAATTGCCTAATTGTTTTTCTGACTTAGAATTAATTAATTGTTTACCTCATTTAATTACATTTAGAAGAACTGGGAGATTTTTTTTGCTCAAACAAAAAACCAAAGTAGAAAAATAAAAAAAAATTAATAATACTAATCTGTTCATTCTAAGTTCTTTTTTGTATTTTTGATAAATCCAAGATTTGTGACTTTTTGAAAGCGCAGAATTAATAAATATATTACTTCTTGACAATGAAGGGAATGAATTAAAATTATATATGAGAAATATGCGCTGTATTAGTACTTTTGAGGTAGCGCGTAAACATAAACAATAGGAAACAGCATTAATAAACAGATTTTAACTTTTAGAATGGATATTAAAGATTACGTAAAAAAATACAACTACACTTTTGAAAAAGTTAGAGCTGATTTCAAAGAAGATTTCGATTCATTATATTCTAACGAAAAAGATTGGCTTGAAAACTTAGAAGATAAAATACATCTTTTAAAGAATAAAGAGTCTGAGGATGCAATTAAACAAGTAATTAAGAAATTAAAGGGAAAAGAAGATTTTAAAGAATCTGACACTTCAATTTTGTCAACTTTCACTGGTAAAATAAATACAATTGTACTGATAGCAAATAGAATAAACAATTACAAAGATGGAACACGAATTGATAATGGTGTTTTAAATTTGTTTGAATTCTTCAATGCTGTTAAACATTCTCAAAATCTTGAAAATTTCAAATATAAATTGAACAATAATTTAATAAACTTTTTACCGCACATATTTTCAGTC
>JBIKSI010000105.1:0-12867 GCA_044348665.1 Crocinitomicaceae bacterium | reverse complement strand
AAGTTATTCACAATCAAGTTGTTAATAACTAATTTGCCTTGCAACGGTCTTATATCTTCTATTAATGCCGCTGGTGTGTGACTTGTATTATTTACAGTTAATTGAGCACTCAAACTCAAGGGTAAAAGAAATAAAATGATTAAATTTTTCATGATTTTAATTTTGGTTTCAAAGCGTGTTTTAACATTGAAACAAAATTAAGTTAATGAATATTTAATAATAAAAATAGGTCGTTTTCGGTTTGAATTTGACACCACAGGTTGATGATTTACCTTGTCACCATTAGGTTTTGGGGTGAAATGTTACTTATTTATTGAATTAATATCATAAGAGCGAGACACGGGTACCAAAGTGTTGAAATAATTCATTTTAATTTTATAGGCTTGCGCTCTTCCTTTCACCTCATCGACATAAGTTGGATTAATTAAATAGGATTTATGAACACGTTTAAAAACCACAGATTCTTGATTTAACATCTCTTCAATTTTCTTTAAAGAAATTCGTTCCATTGATTTGGCCAAATCTGTATCATTTTTTAAATAATAGGTTAAAACATAATTATCATTTGCCTCAAAACAAATAATTTTACTAATTGGAACCTCCAATAAAATTTTTCCGTTAGAATTTTCTAAATGAAAAACTTTTTCTTCCTCCGAACTAGCTTCAGTATTAGTTTTTAATGAAATACTCGTTAATTTACTGAATTTTTCTTCCGTTTCTTTAAAAATAAAATAAAGAATACTAATTAATGTAGGCAAGAAGGAAGCAATGATAAAAGAAGAAACAAAAATTAAAAAATGCTCCTTTTCTTCAGAGAAAACAATCCACATGAGACTACTACCGAAAAGACCAATACTTAAAAAAGAAACAGAAAAGAGTAATTTATTGAATCCTTTTCTTTTCAAACTTTTTAGAATGAAATTTAAATAGGCAAATTCTAACAAAGAAAAAACAAGGAAAATTATAAATAAATATAAAAATTCATTTGATTCATTTTTTAAGAATTTAAAGGAACCAAAAAACCATGAAACTAGCAATTGATAAAAACCAAAAGCTAGTGAAAAAAGTAATTTTTGTTTTATTGAAAAATTCATTTATTGTTTTTTGTTAACCTTTTTACTCCAAATAAAATTAAACTAACTGTCAAAAGTAAGATGAATATTACAAACCAAGTTATTTTTTGACCAAAAATCCTCAAATCCTTTTCCAATTGACGTTCTTCAAGAACAAGCTTAATTTCTAATTCCTTTTTTGTCAATTCGTTTTGATAACTTAAATCATCAATTTTGTTTTTTATTTCACTATTACTAAGCTCATTACTTAATCTAATGTATTTCTTGTAAATCTTATTGGCAGAAAGAATGTTATTTTGTTTTTCATATACTGCAATTTGCAATAAATAAATATCTAGAAAATAACTGTAGATTTCATTTTTTTGAGAAAGCTCATCAGCGGCGTCTAAAAATTTTAATGCCTCAGCAAAATTATTTGTTTCTAGATGATAACGCCCTAATAATTTATTGAAAATTATCTTTTTTTCAATTTGACCTTCATCCGATTTGATATTTATCTTATCTAATACTAATTTCGCTTGAAAATAGTTTTTCATTCCTAAATAAACTTCCGCAATTCCTAAATAGGCATAGACAATTCCATCATTATTTTTATATTTTTCCTCAATAATTAATGAATTATTAAAATAAGAAAGTGCAATATCTAAACTGTCTAGTTGTTTATAGCTGTCGCCTAAATTATAATAACGAATTGATTTTTGTAAAGGATTATTCCTTTTATCTTCAATCACTAAACTTTTTGAAAAATACTTTATTGCTTGCTCGTAGTTATTTTGCAATTGATAAATAGTACCAATATTATTTAAACAGGCAGAAATACGCCCAGTATCTTTAATGTTCTCAGCTAAATTAAGTGCTTTTAAGTTATTTTCAAGTGAAGTAATATAATATGCCCGATTTTTATTAATGATCCCTAATAAGGTATATGCATTGATAATGTAAATATTCGTTTTTTTATTTTTCGAATACTCTAACAATTCATATACTTTATCTTCCGCTAATTTTACTTCATCTTTTTCAAAATGATCAAAAGCCTCGCCATTTAATTTCCTGAATTTTCCTAAATTTTCTTTTTGAGCATAAAAGTTTGTTGTAAAACTAATTACAATAAAATAAATTATTAATTTCAAAAAGTTTAAGTTTTTCATAATTTGCAATCGCAAAATAACACAAATTTTACGAATAAATTGAAAATTATCAAAAAATTTAAAAATTTATTCTTTTATACTTAAGATTTTGATTTCTGTACGTCGATTTGCTTGATGCTCTTCATCAGAACATTTTACATTGTTTTTGCAACGATTCACCAATTTGGATTCTCCATAACCTTTCGCCACAATATTAGCGGTTTTAACACCTTTCGTTAACAAATAATCTACACAACTTTGCGCTCTCGCCTGTGACAATTTTTTATTTGCAGCATCACTTCCTCTACTATCTGTATGAGAACTTAGTTCAACTTTAATGTTGTCATTTTTCAACAAGAAATCCGCTAATTTATCCAACTCAATTTTACTTTCTTGTCTCAGTGTAGCTTTCGCAAAATCATAAAATACATTTTCAATTTTAAAAGTTGTACCAGCCTTAATTTTTTCAATTAATAACTCTTTAGCTAATTCATTGGATTTAGTTCTTGTCGAAATTGAATCCAATTTATCAATAAATCCTTTTTTAGATGCCAAAATTTCAAACTCTTGATTTCTGGGTAGCTTCATAGTGATTACTCCTTTATCATCTGTTTCAGTAGTTGAAATTTCTCCCGTAGTTTTATTGACAAATTGAATTTTGGTGTTTGGTAAAACTTCTCCTGAAACCAAATCTTTGGCTGTAGTTTGCACTGTAACTTTTCTAGGATTTAGTAAAATTTTTCGTTTTACAGTGTCATTAGAGTTCAAATTCGATGTAGAAAAGATTTCTTCATGGTCTTCATAATCATCATTACCCAAATAAAAAGTATATTTTTTATCCTTTTTAGCTTTGAAATTGAAAATTCCCTCGTCAGTAGTTTCAAGTGTGTCAACAACATTGTTTTTTTCATCCTTAACAACTACTAGCATTCTTCTCACAGGCTCATTTCCCTTTAAATTTTCAAGTACTGTAGCCATGAAATTAATCTCTTGGTTATTTAACTTGAAAGAATAAATATTGTCTACAAACAAAAATTCCTTCCTACTATTTGTATAATAACCATTGATCCCATCTTCTTGCAAAACCAACGAAAAGTCATCGCCATAAGAATTTAAAGGATAACCTAAATTTTGAGCCTTGCCGATTGTGTTACCATTCATTTTTGAAAGAAAAATATCTAAACCGCCTAAACCAATTTTTCCACTACTTGCAAAATAAAAATTGTCATCTTGTAAGTATGGAAACATTTCATCTTCGATCGTGTTTATTTCTTGTCCCAAGTTAACTGGTTTTGACCATTTTCCATTTTCATATTGACTTTTCCAAATATCGGCTCTACCCAATCCACCTGGCATATTTGAACTAAAATATAGTGTTTTAGTTTCAGCAGAATAAAATGGTTGTGCCAAGAAAAATGCTTTGTTATTGTATGTAAACTCTATTTCCTCCTTGGTTTTTTCATCATAAATAAAGATACCTGTGGTTGTTAATGCATTTGCTTTCTCAGCTTTATGATTTTTTGAATAATACCAAACTTGATTCGTTTGATCGTAATAGGATGCACCATCATGTTGCTTGGTTTGAACATTTTTTAGTTCACTTACGGTTTTAGTTTTTGTATCATAAATAAACTGATCCAAATAGTTTCCATTATCATAGACGGACTTTTTAAGGACTTCATTTCTTTTTGAACTGAAACTGATTCCGTTTGGATGAATAACTGGACCAAAATCCCCCAAACCTGAATTGAAGCTAGAAAATTGAATAGTTGAACCTGTTGTATCTTTTAACAAATTTACCCATGGCAATTCTTTTTCATAAGCTGTCAATATATCCTTTTTGGGACCAGTTGCATTTTTGACAATGTCCAACGTTAAGATATCTCCTAACTTATCATATTGTCCAAGAAATAAATGAAGCATAAACATATTATATGCATCATCAAAATTCATATTCTCAGAAGTTTTAATTTTTTCGTTTACCTTTTCAGTAAACCAATAATCATTCGTTTTAATTCCAGTTGTAGCAGCCTGACGATAAACGGTAATGTTTTTATTTACATCGATTTCATACACAAAAATTAATTCATTGTATATTTTTTTGGCATCTGCATACCTATAAGAATTATAGTACTCATCTGCTTTTTTAACAAAAACAACCTTCCCTTCTTTTGATTTATCTCCTTTTCTAACATCCTTAACATTCATCTTTTGAGCAAATGAAAAGATGGAAAAAAGAAAACAAAAAGTAACTAATGATATTAAATTCATGATGTAAAAATATTAAAAATAACGTGGAGAAGCAAATGCTCTGTTTTTATTGAAATCATAAGTTAACATAATTTCGTGCGAACCTGCATTTTTCACTGTACTTAAGCCATTAATCGGGAAATCGTATGCATAACCAAACATAAAAGATTCTTTTAATTGGTAAGCCAAATTTACTCCAATCGACTCATTGTAACGATACATTACACCAGCCCAATATTTTTTACCATAAAAGGCATTTACATTTAAATCAACAGTTAGAGGAGCATTCGGAGTCATTTTAACTACAAAACTAGATTTAATATCCAACATGGAATTGATTTCCTTTACATATCCAGCCGCTAGGAAAAAATGTCTTCTCGTATATGCTTGTGCAATGGTGACATTATCTTTTTCAAGTTTCGTTTCAAGAACTCTAGGCGAACTTAATCCAATATAAAATTTTTCGCCATAGTAATAGGCACCAGTTCCAATGTTAAATGTAGTTTGACTAAAGGTATTATTTACCTCCACCTCATTTGGATCTTTTGCAACCAATTTAGCATAATCTGTTGCCATTAAGTCACCTCCTGCAGAAAGACCTAAATTTAAATATGTATGATTCTTAAATTTTAAGGTATAAGCATAATTTCCATAAAAGCAAGTTCTATTTCTTGCCCCAATTTTATCGTTACTTAAATTAATTCCTGCAGACATATTTTTGAAAGATAGTGGAGCATGAGCCGACAAGAATTGTGAAACTGGTGCGCCTTTTATTCCTATCCATTGCGAACGAAAAACACCTACAACACTTAAATCTCCTCTGGTACCTGCATAAGCAGGGTTATAATGTAAGGGATTAAACATATACATACTTGCTTGCTCGTCTTGCTGTGCAAAAAACGAATTTGTCGTAAATAATACAAAACAAATAGCAATAATTTTATTAATTGTCTTCATAATTTTAATACTTTATAAATTATTTAACTAATTCAATATAACCTGATTTTGGTTTATCTCCATTTTTCAAGTCAATGATATAGAAGTATGTTCCACTTGGTAAAAATTCGTCACCAATTTTGATTCCAACATTACATTTTCCATTCCAATCATCTAAATATGGAGAAGCTGTAAACACCTCATTCCCCCAACGATTAAATATTTTTACCTCCATATCTGGGAAGGCCTCGCTTAAACCAATTACCCACGTTTCGTTTTGACCATTTCCACCAGGAGTAATAATCTCTGGGATTTCAGCAAAATTACAATCCATTACTTTTGTTAAACTTGCTACGCAGCCATTAACATCTGTTGCTGTCGCTACAAATGTACCATTATTAATGTTTTCTATTAAAACTCCATTTTGACCAGAGTTCCATGTATAGGAGTATGGTCCATTGCCTCCAGTTGCAATAACCTCAATTGTTCCGTCAGATAACCCACAAGTTGGTGTTTTTGTTGCTACTGTATCTAATAGAACTTGATTTATTACAACTACAACAGCCAAACGATCTGTACTTTCACATCCACCGACAGTTTGAGACGCGAAATAACTTGTATTAGTTGTTAACACAACATCTGAACCAAGGGATACACCACCGATTGCAGACATGTACCAATTAATTGCCGTTCCAGTAGCCTCCAAATCAGCAACTGTTGCATTGTCTTCAACACAGAATAATTGAGGAGTGTTTCCAAGTGGTGCTGGTGGTGTTTGTGGCTGAACGTTAATTATTACGCTTGCAGTTGGCAAGGAAGTACATCCATCATCATTCGTAACAGTGAAAGAATACGTTCCTGCTGCTAAGTTAATGAAACTTGCTGTTGCTGTATTTCCTGCTAAAGTAGTGTTGTTGAAACTTTCTGTGATCAACCAATCGCCTGCTGGTAGGTTACTGAAATCTACACTTCCAACTGCTGAAGCACAAGTCGTTTGATTTGTTGCATCAATTGTTGGTGTTGCAGGAGTTTGTGGTTGAACATTAATTGTAACATTTGCAGTTGGCAAGGAAGTACATCCATCATCATTTGTTACAGTGAAAGAATATGTTCCAGCACCTAAGTTAATAAAACTCGCTGTTGTTGTATTTCCTGTTAAAGTTGTATTGTTCAAACTTTCAGTAAGCAACCAATCGCCTGCTGGTAAGCCACTAAAGTTAACACTTCCAACTGCTGATGCACAAGATGTTTGATTTGTTGCTGTAATTGTTGGAGTGGATGGTGTTTGAGGTTGAACATTTATAGTTACATCTGACGTTGGCAAAGAAGTACAGCCATCATCATTTGTTACTGTAAAGGAATACGTTCCTGCTTCTAAGTTAATAAAACTTGCTGTTGCTGTATTTCCTATTAAAGTTGTATTGTTCAAACTTTCTGTAATCAACCAATCGCCTGCTGGTAAGCCACTAAAGTTAACACTTCCAACTGCTGATGCACAAGATGTTTGATTTGTTGCCGTAATTGTTGGAGTGGATGGTGTTTGAGGTTGAACATTTATCGTTACATCTGCCGTTGGCAAAGAAGTACAACCTTCATCATTTGTTACTGTAAAGGAATACGTTCCTGCTTCTAAGTTAAAAAAACTTGCTGTTGCTGTATTTCCTGTTAAAGTAGTGTTGTTCAAACTTTCTGTAATCAACCAATCGCCTGCTGGTAAATTGCTGAAATCTACACTTCCAACTGCTGAAGCACAAGTCGTTTGATTTGTTGCTGTAATTGTTGGAGTGGATGGTGTTTGAGGTTGAACATTTATCGTTACATCTGCCGTTGATGGCGACGTACAACCTTCATCATTCGTTACAGTGAAAGAATATGTCCCTGCTCCTAAGTTATTGAAACTTGCTGTTGCCGTATTTCCTGCTAAAGTCGTGTTGTTCAAACTTTCTGTAATCAACCAATCACCTGCTGGTAAATTGCTGAAATCTACACTTCCAACTGTTGATGCACAAGATGTTTGATTAGTTGCATCGATGGTTGGTGTGGCTGGAGTTTGAGGTTGAACATTTATCGTTACATCTGCCGTTGGCAAAGAAGTACAGCCATCATCATTTGTTACAGTGAAAGAATACGTTCCAGCACCTAAGTTTAGGAAACTTGCTGTTGCCGTATTTCCTGCTAAAGTAGTGTTGTTCAAACTTTCTGTAATCAACCAATCACCTGCTGGTAAATTACTGAAATCTAAACTTCCAACTGCCGAAGCACACGTCGTTTGATTTGTTGCATCGATGGTTGGTGTTGCAGGAGTTTGCGGTTGAGCGTCGATTGTAACATTTGCCGTTGATGGCGATGTACAACCTTCATCATTTGTTAGAGTGAAAGAATAAGTTCCCGGTCCTAAATTTATGAAACTTGCGGTTGCCGTATTTCCTGCTGATGTAGTGTTGTTCAAACTTTCGGTTATTGTCCAATTTCCTGCTGGTAACCCACTGAAATTCACACTTCCAACTGCTGAAGCACAAGTCGTTTGATTAGTTGCATCGATGGTTGGTGTTGCAGGAGTTTGCGGTTGAGCGTCGATTGTAACATTTGCCGTTGATGGCGATGTACAACCTTCATCATTTGTAACTGT
Organism: Crocinitomicaceae bacterium; assembly: GCA_044348665.1. Lineage (GTDB taxonomy): Bacteria > Bacteroidota > Bacteroidia > Flavobacteriales_D > Crocinitomicaceae > M2408. The sequence goes on along the minus strand of JBIKSI010000105.1, from coordinate 4,852 downwards.
GAAAGAATATGTACCTGCTCCTAAGTTAATAAAACTTGCGGTTGCTGTATTTCCCGTTAAAGTTGTATTGTTTAAACTTTCTGTGATTGTCCAATCTCCTGCTGGTAAATTACTAAAATTCACACTTCCAACTGCCGAGGCACAAGATGTTTGATTTGTTGCATCGATTGTTGGTGCGGTTGGAGTTTGAGGTTGAACGTTTATTATTATATCTGCTGAAGCTGGTGAAGTACAACCTTCATCATTTGTTACAGTGAAAGAATAAGTTCCCGCTCCTAAATTTATGAAACTTGCGGTTGACGTATTTCCTGCTAAAGTCGTGTTGTTCAAACTTTCTGTAATCAACCAATCGCCTGCTGGTAAGCCACTAAAGTTAACACTTCCAACTGCTGAAGCACAAGTCGTTTGATTTGTTGCATCGATTGTTGGTGCTGCAGGAGTTTGCGGTTGAGCGTCGATTGTAACATTTGCCGTTGATGGCGATGTACATCCTTCATCATTTGTAACTGTGAAAGAATATGTACCTGCTCCTAAGTTAATGAAACTTGCTGTTGCTGTATTTCCTGCCAAAGTCGTGTTGTTCAAACTTTCTGTGATTGTCCAATCACCTGCTGGCAAATTACTAAAATTCACACTTCCAACTGCCGAGGCACAAGATGTTTGATTTGTTGCATCGATGGTTGGTGTTGCTGGAGTTTGTGGTTGAACATTTATCGTTACATCTGCCGTTGGTAAAGACGTACAACCTTCATCATTCGTTACAGTGAAAGAATACGTTCCTGCTCCTAAATTAATGAAACTTGCTGTTGCTGTATTTCCTGCTAAAGTCGTGTTGTTCAAACTTTCAGTTATTGTCCAATTTCCTGCTGGTAAACCACTGAAATCTACACTTCCAACTGCTGAGGCACAAGTCGTTTGATTTGTTGCATCGATTGTTGGTGCTGCAGGAGTTTGCGGTTGAGCAGCAATTGTAACATTTGCTGAAACTAAAGAAGGACAATTATCTGCATTAAAAATTGTAAAATTATAATCTCCTGAAATTAAGTTCGGAAAAGTAGCTGTGGCAGTATTTCCCGTAATTGTGGTATTATTCGTATTTTCTTGTAAAGTCCAATTTCCAGCTGGCAAACCGCTTAAGTCAACAGAACCAGTTGCAACAGAACACGTAGGGTCAGTGTGATCATCAATAATTGCTGCAGTGAAATCGTTTATTGCAAAAGTTGCTGAGTAAAACAAACCATTGTTATTTATATTTTTTGTGTCTGTACATCCGTTAGCATCACAACCAGAACCTACATAAGAATAAAACACTTCCAAAATATAGTTTCCTGTACAAAGGGTATTCGTTAAATCAATATCAAAACCATAATTTTTCCATTTTTGATCATTGGAATTACAAGGACCAAAACCGTCAGCAAAAGTATCTGGATTTAAATCAGCATCTGCACCAGTATCAACACATTCCTCCAAAGCACTCAATGGCAAAACCGAAAATGGTCCAGCCACATCTCCCACTCGATAAACGCGGTATGACATAGTTGCAGAACAAACATTTCCAAGAGTTATAGCAGTTTTTATTTCTCCACCAGTAATCTTAAGATCTCCAGAATTAGCATCAAAACTTCCAAAGTCAGTTCCATTTAACTGTTCTGCACAATTAGTATTAATACAATCAACTCCTGCTCCTGTTGTGTTGTAAATCGTGTTTGTTGCAGGCGACTGATTAGTTTGAATTCTTACTGCTGATGCAAAATCAAAAAATCCATTATCATCATTGTGAACCGTCACTTCTAATCTTGTTGCACTTTCACAACCAACAACTAGACTTTGAGCAATGTAGTATGTTACACCATCAACAAGTGCGTCATTAACATCTAATAAATTACCTCCAACTGCTGCATCATAATATAAAACTGTAGCACCAGGTTCAGTATTAATAACAATATCTCCAAGTGTTAGGGTTGTAACTGCACAAAAACTTTGATCAGCAACTCCAGTTACATCTGCTGGAGGAATACAGACAACACAATTTGAAAGAGTTAAATCCATGGTACAAGTAGCATCTGCACTAACCGGACTTTCATCTGAAACTGTAAAGGTAATGACATGATTTCCATTTCCTAGAGTTGTTAATACGGTACCAGGTGCGGGAGATTGTACGATTGTTAAATTACAATCATCATAAACGGACAGCAAAGGACGATAATCTGGTAAAACCCCACTACAATCCGTAATTGTTTGATTAGGTGCACAAGCAAGAATTATTGGTGCAAAAGCATCAGTAGCACAATTCACTGCAATTGCACAACTGGAAATTCCTGACTGACAAGTTACTATTGTGTTGGACGTTTGAGCATCATCATTTCCTCCTGGCTCCGTTCCTGAATAGGAATAATTGTCACCATCAATGCCGTCTTGATTCGCAGTTGTTTGTTTTACTCCAGAATTTGTGACAATAAATTCAGTATTGCTTAGATTTTGGTTCCATATATTAATTGCATCTGCACCACCGCTAACGGCTCCACCAAACATATCATTTCCGAATTTACTATTATTTATTGTAACACTCATGGTTGCCCCACCTGCTTTATGAAGGTATAGATCTAATCCATTATCAAAGTTTGCACCTGGTTGATTGGAATTATTAAAAAAGCATTGATCGAACATAAAAGTTCCGGCCGTTTCCCTAAGAGATATTCCATTTCCATCGTTAGAAGTATTTGTACTAAATTCACATCCAAAACCAGATGGATTTGTTGTAGCGCAGAAAAATGCCCCTGTAAAAGAACAGTTTGTGAATGTCGCTGACAAATTATTATCACTTCCTCTACTATAATAGTGACCACCACCATTAGTTGTACCCCCGCTATCACCATTAATGTAATTACGATTAAAACAAGAATTATTAACAATTAATGTCCCTGAACTTTGTGCAATCGCTCCTCCAGCTCTTGCAATATTAGACTCAAAAGTTGTATTATTTACTGTAACATTTGGATTAGCACCAAATAACTCGATTGCTCCTCCAACACCATTATTATCTCTTGATTGAAAAAATATACAATTATTTGCTACCAGTGTGGCATTGTTTACTTTGACTGCTCCACCAGAATCACCATTAAAACCAGAACATGAAAAAACTAAACCATTAAAAACAGAACTAGACCCAGAAGATAGTGTGATGCTTTCACCAGCAGAATTTTCACCCAGATTTTTTTTCATAACAACATTTGTTAATTGAAAACCTGTAATATTTGCATTCACAAATAGTGCCTGTCCGGCTCCTGCAAGAAAAAAATCAAAAATTTGTAAATTTTGAATATGAACATTATTTGCACTTATTAACCCAAAACGATCATCAGTGTGGCTTGTAAAAATTGTATTGGATGTACCTGCCCCAATAACAGTAATCGCCTTATTAAAGTTTATGGATATATTTCCAGCTCCTGTGTAAGTTCCCACATCAACAAAAATTCGGTCACCAGCATTTGCTTGCGTTAATGCAAAATTCAATGTTAAAAATGGGGCTGCTGCGGTACCATTGTTCCCGTTGTTCCCCACTGCGCTTGTATAAATATCTCCTGATGTGCTGTTGTTGTTCACATACCAATCTGCGGCAGAAACATGCAAGGGTAGTAAAAAAAGCAAGAATAATTTAACCTTGTTAAAAGTTGAGTGTTTCATAGTATTTTATTTAACTTGTATTTAGTTTTCTAAAAAATTAGTGAAGTGAAAGTTAATTATTTGCTACATTAATTATTAACATGCACCTTTTTATAAATTGTAATTTTAATGTAAACTTAAAAAAAAAATAATAGTCATCTTATTCAATTTCACCTTCAGCTAATAATTGTTATTCATTTGTTACTTTTTATCGGTATACGGTTTATTTTTGTGGTGAAATGTTAAACTTTAACTAAAAAGAAACAAATATATCAAAAAAAATTTATCTGTGTCACTATTACACTAAGTTTTTTTATTTGTAGCATTTCACGACAAAATGATTATTAAATAAACCATTTCCCCTATTTTTGAAAGTTCTAAGGCTACTATTATTAATTTTATTCGTCTAAGTTTTAAATAAATCGTAAAACTATATTAATTTTATTGAAAAAAAATGAAAACCATCAAAAATTGTTTATTTCTTACTTTATTTTTGTGTTCCTCTGCACATTTATTCTCGCAAATTGCAATCAATACGTCACAGACAATAAATCAATTGGCAACACAACTAGCTGGGAATGGGATTACGGTTTCCAATGTTCAATTTAGGGGTGTACTAAATCAAACAAACAGATATCAAATTGGAAGTTTTACAACTGCTACAACAACCCTAGCACAAATGGGTTTTACAAGTGGAGTTGTTTTATCTACTGGTAATGTTAGCGACATACCATTAGCACTCGGAGTTGATCCTACTAGCACCGCAACCATGACAGGTTCATACACAAGTTGCACTCCTGGTGAAGTAAGAAAGGGCGGGACATGTGCTGCATCCGCTGCAATTGCTAATGATATTAATATCCTAGCTAATAATGGAACATGGTATAACGCTGCAATCTTGGAATTTGATTTTGTTCCTACATGCGATAACTTTTCGTTTCGTTACATTTTTGGTTCAGAAGAATACGATGACGGTTTTACAAATTACCAATGTTCAGACTTCAATGATATTTTTGGGTTTTTAATCAGTGGTCCAGGTATTGCTGGAGGACAAAGTTTTACAAATGATGCGAAAAACCTAGCAGTTTTGGCAAATGGTGCCGAAGTTGGTATAAATAGTGTCAACAATGGAGTAAATGGTAATAATGCAACTCTTTGTTCTAATGCGAATCCAGCATGGGTTCAAGGT
>JBIKSI010000210.1:0-3801 GCA_044348665.1 Crocinitomicaceae bacterium | reverse complement strand
AGTACAGTATTGCCTAAAAATTATCCTTTCAAAAATTTTGAGTATTCACCAAAATTATTTTTCTAATAGGAAATACTCAAATCTAGTTCAAATTAGGGTCTGACTTTTTCAGCAGACCCTAATTATTTAGACTATTACAATCCGATAGATCTATATTTATCAATAAAGACTGGCTTACCAATACGCGTTTCATATTTATATATTTCACCAATAGATAATGATATTTACGCTGGAGATAAAGTTATTCAAGATTATAGAAAAGTTTTTTGTTCAAAAAGAAGGTTGAGAAAATTTTTAATGTAACAAAAGCAAAATTTTTGATGAAAAATTACTTTCAATTCATTTATACCATAGAAAAAATTCATTTTTGAAATTGAAATTTTCTTTCCACGAAAAAGCCCCACGCCCCGACGAAGTCCGTAAAGCCCGCATGAGTGCAGCGAAGAGGACTTGAAGGCGCAGGCGGTTCAGGCGCCCAAATAAAATTCTAGCTTATTTACTGCACGAATTATTTATTGCCTTTGCTTGAAATAATGCGTAAAGCTAAATCCGAACGAAAAAAAACGGGTAATTCTTGATTTTTCTGCTTCGGAATATTCGTTCAATTGGAATAATCCTATTTTTTGAGGTGAAAAACCAAAATTTTGAAAGGAATAAGCCAAGGTCCATTTGTAGGAGGAACGATGATCGGCGCTTAAGGCGAAGGACAAATAAGGCTCGATAAATGGTTCAGTGATTTTCACTCGTGTTACTAATGAATCAGAATGAATGTTTGCAAAGGTATATCCAGCTTTGATTCCATAATCAAAACCAATTCTTTCTGAATAAAATTTTTCTATGGCAATTTTTACATGAGCGTTGTAAAGATGCATTCCACCTAAAATTTGTGGAGTTATTTTAAAACGATTGACGCTAAAATAGGTGTAATTTCCGCCAAGACCAATATTTAAATGATTTTTGAAAGCATATTGATAGGAAACGGAAGCACGAACAAAGCCCTGCATAATATCTTTAAATGCCTTGTTTGCAACGCTTACAGGAAGCGCAAAATCTATGGTGTATGAATGTTTTGGCTCAATGACACGGTAATACGTTTCTTCATTGTCTTGACTGAATGCAAGAATATTAAATGACATTAAAAAAAATACAAATAGCTTTTTCACCTTTTATTTTTAGGTAAAGTTAAAGATTTTATTCATTTTTGAGAAAATGTTTTTCAAATTTCACTCAAATTTTGAAATCATGCAGCAAGTCGAAATGAAAATTAACTGAAAATTTATTCATTTTGTGTATTTTTGTACTCTATAATAAATGTCTCACATGAACCAAGTTATTCCAATAGATTTAGGCTTAATTGATTACAAAGAAGCTTGGGATTTTCAAGAAAATTTATTTCAAAAAACAATTCAGGAGAAAATTAATCTTCGAAATGGAGTAAGTGAAGTAAAAACTAAAAATTATCTGATTTTTTGCCAGCATCCACATGTGTATACTTTAGGGAAAAGTGGTTCAGTGGACAATCTATTACTCTCTGAAAATCAATTACTTGAAAAAGAGGCTGATTTTTATCAAATCAACAGAGGAGGAGATATTACCTATCACGGACCAGGACAATTGGTCGTTTACCCAATTTTTGATTTGGATTATTTTTTCACCGATATTCATAAATACATGCGTTATTTAGAGGAAGCTGTGATTCAAACCTTGGCCGAATTTGGAATTGTTGGAGAGCGTTATCCTGAATTTACTGGAGTTTGGCTTGATCCAACTGGTCCAAATGCTCGAAAAATTTGTGCGATGGGTGTAAAATGTTCACGTTGGGTGACGATGCATGGCATTGGATTCAACATTAATTCCGATTTATCCTATTTTTCTAACATTATTCCTTGTGGAATTGATAATAAATCCGTAACTTCCTTGAAAAATGAATTAGGCAAGGAAATTGAAATGGAAAAAGTGATTTCTATTTTAAAAGAAAAATTATCTAAATTGTTTGATTTTGAGTTTGTTACTGAAGAGTAAGCATTGATTTATTATTCATTTAAAAAGGACGCTGATGAAAAAAGTAAAAACAATCCTAAAAAGATTAGGTCAATTTTTGGTTTTATTGATCATCTTGGCGAACCTATTTATTATATTAAGCGGACGATTTTATCTGTACAAAGGAATTTTATACACCTACTTACATGGTAGAACTGGACCAAGTATTTATGATAAGGATATTTTCGCTTCTAGTCTGGTTAAAAAATCTGAAAATAGTCAAAAATGGGCTGTAAAAAGCACAAAAAATCAACTTTCTGGACAGGAAGAAACTTGGATGAAAGAATTAAAAACCAGTTCCTTTTTGGTGATAAAAAATGACAGTATTATTTATGAAAATTATTGGAATGGACATGAAAAAAATACTGTTTCAAATAGTTTTTCGGCAGCTAAAACTTTGGTATCTTTATTAATTGGAATTGCACTTGATGAAGGAAAGATTAAGAGTTTAGATGAATCTGCTTCGGTCTATTTGCCAGATTTTAAAGATGGAGGTAAAGAAAAAATCACCATTCGTCACTTGCTCATGATGTCTTCTGGGTTGGATTGGGAAGAAAGTGGAAAAAATCCTTTATCGGAAAATGCGGAATCCTATTACGGAACCGATTTACATGGCTTAGTCACACGTCAAAAAGTAATAAATGTTCCAGGAAAACAATTAAATTACCAAAGTGGAAATTCCCAACTTTTGGGTTATATTATTGAAAAAGTCACAAAAAAAACGGTCAGTCAGTATGCAGAGGATAAAATTTGGTCAAAAATAAATACTGAAAATGATGGTTTTTGGAGTTTAGATAAGGAAAATGGCGACGAAAAAGCATTTTGTTGCTTTTATGGAAGTACTAGAGATTTCGCCAAAATTGGTAAATTAATTTCCAACAAAGGGAAATGGAATAGTGAACAAATCATTTCGGAAAGTTATATGGATGAAATGTTGAAAAATCCAATACTTAAAACCGAAGAGGGAATTGAAAATCTGCGTTATGGATTACATATTTGGACTTATTTTGGCGGAAAAAACCCTGCTTATTATTGTCGTGGAATTTTGGGACAATACATAATATCTATTCCAAATGAAAAGCTAATTATCGTCAGAACAGGGGAGGAACGTATGTCAAATATTAAAAAATCAGCTGACAAACACAAAATCGGACATCCTCAAGATTTTTTCAAGTACATTGAAATTGCACGAAGATTTGATTAGAAGAGCCTCATTAATCTAAAAGTTAAATCGATTATCTGTCAAATTTAATCATTAACTACAATTTCGGCTTACTTCATTTTGACTTGCTCAATAAAGCACGTCTAGCTCAGCAAAAGCCACTCAATTTCCGTTCAATAATTCTCCATTATCAACTCTTCACTCTTCACTCTTCACTCTTATCTTTTAACTCCTAACTCCCAACTAAACAACCAAAATATGTCTTTCCTTTTTCTCCAAATAAATATCATCAATGGTCACTAAAATTCCTGTTTCTTCGACACCTCCAAAGTCAGGATTTACAGCTGTGCCAAAGGTTTTCATACTAGGCGATAAATGCATGTAGATATTTACTAATGGCGGTACATTTTCGCCTTTTTCTCTAACGAAAGAATTTAATACTTTGAAACCATCTTTGAAATCAAGATCCTTCAATTGATTTGAGAAAAAATCTGAATTTCCACTTTGAACCAAAGGATGAAATGGCTTCATAAGTTTTTCATTATCAGGGAAATAATGGTTCATGAAGTGAAGTAAAAAATCCCTTGCTTCTACTTGAT